>JAPOGE010000055.1 GCA_028283345.1 Candidatus Poseidoniales archaeon | reverse complement strand
AGGAATCTGTCTGTTCACGATTGGATTGTGGGGTGCGGTGACGCGCAAGAATGCCATCATCGTCCTGATGTGCATTGAGATAATCCTCAATGCCGTCAACTTGAACTTCGTCGCCGCCGCGGCGCAGCACGGTGATGTCACCGGATGGGTATACACCGTGTTTGCGATTGCAATTGCGGCAGCGGAAGTCGCTATCGGGCTGGCGATATTCCTTTCATTTTACGGGCATAAGGAAACTATCAGTCTCGATGAGATGGAGTTGCTCAAACACTGAGGTGGTATGATGTCGGGGGCAATGGATTACGCGCTGTGGATACCGGTATTGCCGATAGTGGCATTCCCGATTATTCTATTCCTGGGCAATGTGTTCAAAGGAACGGACTTATGGCGGGGGAAGTGGAAGGAAGGTGGTATCATCGCCACCGTGGTCATCGGTACCTGTCTCGGCCTTTCCATCTGGTTGATAGTCGGCTATATCGGACAGGTCACTGGAAATGAGTCGGTCGGCCAAATAGGAGATTGGTTATCCTTCCATATGGTCGAGAACGGCAATTTGGTGAGTTATTCCATCGGCTTTGGCATGTATCTCGACCACGTCTCGGTAATGCTTCTCTTCGTCGCCAGTTTCCTATGCTTCCTGATTGCCATCTTCAGTCTCGGCTACATGAATTCCGACCCGGTCAACCTCGACCGCAACCACCGCTTCTACGCCGAGTTCCTGCTCTTCTGCGCCGGAATGCTCGGGATGGTGCTGGCTGATAACTTCCTGTGGTTATTCATCTTCTGGGAGATTATGGGATTGTGCTCCTACCTGTTGATTGGCTTCTACTACGAGCGCCCGAGTGCCGCCTATGCGGCCAAGAAGGCCTTCCTGACCACCCGGGTCGGCGATGTCTTCCTGCTGATTGGGCTGTTGATATTGTGGAATCTGTTCGGTAGTCTCGACTTCTCGGTGGTTTGGGCTGAGGATAATATCGCCGCAGTCGATGCTGGAACCCTGAAAATCGCCCTGTTCATGATGTTTGTCGGAGCGGTCGGCAAGTCGGCGCAGTTCCCTCTTCACGTATGGTTGCCCGACGCGATGGAAGGGCCTACTCCGGTATCGGCATTGATTCACGCCGCCACGATGGTCAATGCCGGGTTGTATCTGGTCGCCAGGATGTTTCCCTTCTTTGCCTCGCCGGCGATGGAGGGTGAGTTCACCGATTTGGCCATTCTCATCGCCTGGATAGGTGGCATCACCGCCTTCATGGCGGCGCTGATAGCCTTCGTGCAGAGGGATATCAAAAAGGTCCTGGCATATTCGACCATGAGTCAATTGGCCTACATCTTCACCGGCTTGGGGGCGGCGTTATGGTTTGCCAATACCGGGCATGAGGAGATTGCCCTGCTCGCCTTCGGCGCCTCGATGTTCCATCTCTTCAATCACGCCATGGCCAAGGGGATGCTGTTCATGGCCAGCGGTTCGGTAATTCACGAGATGCATCATGCTCACCATGAAGTCTCTCATCACGGTTCCAGCGAATCCGCAGAGCGGGACGCTGGTGTTGGCGCCGCTGGTGTTGACCATGCGGCGCATGGTGGTCATGAAGACCACGACCACTTCGATGCTCAGGATATGTCGAATATGGGTGGGCTGGCCTCAAAGATGCCGATCACCGCGACCGCGATGGCGGTCGGTTCAGCCTCGATCATCGGCATCCCGCTGATCGGTGGTTTCTGGTCGAAGGAAGGGATTGTCGGAGCGGCGTGGCAGGCAAGTCTCACCCCCGGCGGAGCGTGGATGCTGGTTCCGGCTGTACTGGTGCTGATAACCGCGGGAATGACCGGTTTCTACATGAGTCGGATGTGGTTCATGACCTTCGCTGGTAAACCCAAGACCCCGGTCGCCAACGGGGTTGTAGAACAGACCCCATTCATTCCGATTCCACTGGTCACCTTGACGGTGATGACGCTGGGTGGTGTCGTATTCGCCGGCTTTGAATTCATCCACTGGGTCGCCGACGGGGATGCCGAGATGCATTTCACCAACGTTTTGAGTGGGATCGGTGTGGAGTTGAAGCACGCGTTCCTACCCAGCGGTGAAGAGAATGGGGCACTGATATATCTGGTCACAATGTTGACTATTGTCATCTCGACCATCGTCGGCCCAGCCATCGCGATGGCACTGTATGGTGGTCGCTTGGCAAAGGGTGAGAAGGCCAAGCCATGGCTGGCATGGCTGGTATCTCTATCATCTCGGGTCAGGCGAAAGAATCACTTCGACAATAGCACCTGGGCTGAATCCGGCTTGGCGGATAGTCTGCACCAACGTCTGTATTTCGATGCATGGTATGATGCTGCGATGTTGAAGATAGTCGTGCCGTTCGCCAATGCCTGCGCCTGGTTCGACCAACACATCATCGACGGGGCAATCAAGGGACTTGAGTACGGTAGTCAGGAAGGCAGTTCGGTGATCCGCAGACTGACCACCGGCTCAGGGCGTGATTACATCATGATGGTCGCGCTGGGGACCTTGGCGATTTTCGTGTTGATATGGGGGGTGGCTTGAGTGATCACCAATGCCAAGATGACGATGCGCGACCGAGAATTCGCCCTGATTGCCGGACTGTTGGCAATCTCGGCGGTCCTGATGTATGTATTCCCCAGTTTCGCGGTAGAGAACAGTGCCGGTCAAATCGATTGGGTCACCCTGCCACTGGTCGCTTTCCCGATTATCGCCGGCTCGGTCCTGATGGCTTTCGCCAGCATGCAGCCGTATCGCCTGAAGGAGAGAATCGGTCAGCCGATAAAGTTGATTTCACTGGCTTTCGGGTTGATGATGCTGGGTATCAGCAGCGGATTATTATTCGGCTGGCTCGAATCCATAAACTGGGATTTGAGCCAGTACAACCGCTACGAATTGGAATTTGAATACGCGTGGATGCAGAGCATCGGGGTTTCTTGGCACGTCGGATTGGATGGCCTTTCCTTCTCGATGGTATGGCTGACCACGGTTCTGATTCCCATCGTCATGATCACCACCTGGGAGGAGAAGATGGGTTGGTACCATCACCCGCTGATTCTGATGATGGGTGGGGCGTTAATCGGAGTATTCGTCGCCCTCGATTTCTTCATGTTCTACGTCTTCTGGGAGTTGACCTTGGTGCCGATGTTCTTCCTCATCCTCAAGTGGGGAGGCGATGATCGTCGCTATGCGGCGCAGAAATTCTTCATCTATACCTTCTCCGGCTCGCTAGTGATGTTGCTGGGGATAATCACCCTGTACTTCCTCCAACCATCCTCACAGGCCCTGATTGACCAAGGGGTGCTGACCGGGCGAACCTTCGACATGACTCAGATGGCCATCGGCGCGCAGGCGGCGGCAAATGCCGACATCGCCTGGCTCGGTATCAACATGCAGAAGGCGCTATTCCTGACCTTTTTGCTCGGATTCTTGGTTAAATTACCGGCGGTGCCGTTCCACACCTGGTTGCCCGATGCGCACGTGCAGGCGCCGACCGCCGGCTCGATGTTATTGGCCGGGGTGATGCTGAAGATGGGTGGTTATGGCTTGTTCAGGGTCTGTGCGACCCTGTTTCCCGAGGCCTTGCTCGAATACCAATGGTTGTTGCTGACCATCGGCATGGTCAGCCTTGTCTACGGTAGTTTCGTCTGTCTGGGACAGACTAATCTGAAGCGCCTGGTCGCTTTTTCATCGGTCAGCCACATGGGAATAATTCTGCTCGGGATTGCGACCATGGAACCGCTGGGATTTGCCGGGGCAATCTTCATGATGTTCGCCCACGGCATCATCTCGCCGCTGTTATTCGCCGTAGCCGGTGCCTTCAAGCACCATTATCACACGCTGGAAATCGGCTCGATGCGAGGGATGGCCAAGCACAGTCCGTGGTTGGCGACCTTCATGATGTTCGGATGGATGGCCAGTCTCGGCCTGCCCCTACTGGCTGGATTCGTCGCTGAAATAACTGTTCTCATCGCCTTCTGGAAGGCCTTTGGGTGGTGGGTGATTCTGCCCGGAATCACCCTGATGGTTACCGCGGCGTACTATATCTGGAGCATGCAGAAGACGATCTTCGAGGGTGGTGATGCGGGCGAGATGCCTGAGAGTCTGGGTGGCAAGCCAGCACCCGATATCTCGATGTGGGAAGTTTCGGGAATGATGTTGCTCGCCATGCTGACAGTTTTATTCGGCGTCTTACCGTGGATATTCTTCGATATGATGACCGGATATGCGTTTGGATTATTCGATGGTATTCTACTGAATGTCATCGGCGGGGGTGCTTGAGGTGGCTGAGGTGACGCGAGTGCAATTATTCAGCGAAGGTGGCGATACCTGGTTGGCCTTGGCGCCTGAAGTGACCCTGCTGAGTGGCCTTGTATTGCTATTCATCGTGCCTAATCTCGGTGATGCCAAGTGGCGAATCCCTCTCACTCAGGTACGTTTTCCGGTCTTGTTCGGTGGTCGCCGCTTCACCGCTACCAGCGACCCTCGACTGCCGGCAATGCTGGCCATTGCAACTCTGTTACTGGCATTGTGGCAGGCTCTCATCAGCCAAGGAGCCGATGCCAAGACATGGTTGCTGACCTCGGGAAGTGGGGCTGAGGCGAATATTCTTCTGCGCGTCGATGCTTTCAGCAGGATTTTCGAAATCATGTTCTACGCGGCTCTATTGTTGGCTGCGGTCGCCAGCATCGACCGCCTGCCGGCACGCCGGGCCGGAAGTGATATTCAGCAATTAATCGATAATCGCCGCCAAGTCGATTTCTACCTGCTATTGTTGATGACTGCATTCGGGATGTCGATAGTGACGATGTCGATGGATCTGTTCGTTCTGTTCATCGGTCTGGAAATCGCCAGTCTTTCCATCTACGTTCTGGTCGCGTTCCATAAGGAGACCCCAGAGGGTGCCGAAGGTGGGGTGAAATATTTCATCGTCGGCGCGGTTTCGAGTGCGGTTGCACTGTACGGTATCTCCCTGCTCTACCTGTGGAATGGCAACCTGCAACTGCTGTCGAATTCTGCCACCGGACAAATCGGGCTGGTCGAGCGCTGGTCTGAGATGGAATCTCTGGTTGGCTTACCTCTTATCGCCTTCTGTTTTGTTTTGGTCGGGTTCGCCTTCAAGGTCAGCGCGGCGCCATTCCATTTCGCCGCTCCCGATGCATATTCGGGAGCCAGTAGTACGGTTGCGGGAATTCTGGCAACCGCCTCAAAGGCGATGGGATTCATCGGCCTGATTCGGATCTTGGTGATGCTGGCAGCTCCTGCGGACGGTTCGGCGGTGTGGATGTTCGGGCTCGGCGTCATCGCCGTGGTGACGATGACCTGGGGTAATCTGGCGGCATTGAGCAGTTCCAATCCGAAGCGCATGCTGGCCTATTCCAGCATCGCTCACGCCGGTTATATGTTGGCGGCCCTGGCCGCACTCGGAGCCTGGGCCTGGGGTGGAGAGAACGATGTGCTCAACTCAGCCCCGACCGATGCCGGGCAGTGGATTCTGACCGCTCTCATCTTCCATCTGGTGGTCCTGGTCGCGTTCAAACTCGGCGCCTTCCTGGTACTCGCATTGCTTGAGACCGAGGGCGAGGTGAGCGATACTGCCCCTTTGGCAGGATTAGCCCGTCGTGACCCGATAGTCGCGGTCTCGATGTTCATCTTCATGCTCGCCTTGGCCGGGGTTCCACCACTGGCCGGATTCATGAGTAAATTCCTCCTCATCAGCGGGGTGGTGAAGATGTCGGCAGGAGATGCTTTCGCGGCCATCGCCGCGGGAGATGGTTGGAGTCTGGGGCAGATGCACTGGACCTTCTGGTTGGCATTGGCGGTATTCCTCAACAGTGCGCTCTCCTTGTTCTACTACCTGCGCATCGGGGTGATCATGTTCTTCGAAGTGCCGAGCGAAGGTCGCCGTAAGCCACTGAACAAGGCTTGGTTCCTGCGGCTGTCGATTTGGGCTTGTGCGATCGGTACGGTGATTTTCGGCGTGTGGTCGGACCACCTCATCAACCTGTGCCATAATGCGGCCTTAGCTGTACTGTAGACCAGATGATTGCTCGCCGGAGTCGGACCGCGCTTCCCGGAATAGCTGGCGTGCTGGCTGATTGTGTGTTGGCCGGCCGGAGTCAGTCGGGTGGTTGGAGGTTACTCTTCTTCCCAGGTGACGGATTCATCCTCGCCCAACTCGAGTGCCTGTGCCACTTCTTCCTCATCCTCGGGGTCGATCTGTGAGGCCTTCAAACGGCGATTTCGCCGCCGCGAAAGGTCGGAGAAACCGGGAACAAGGACTTCAAAGCCATCATCGTCGAAATCATCTTTCGCCCGGATATAATCGATGGTCTTGCCCGCCAGTCTAGCCCTTTTGCGTTCGCGCTCCAATCCCTTGATTACCGAGCCGTGCTCACTTCCACCAGCGATACGCTCGACCGCATCTTGTGCAAGAGGTAGGCCAATCTCGTCACCGACGATGACCACGGTCGAGCCGTAGACGGTGACTTCACAACCGGTATGTGATTCTATCAAGCGACGAATCTTGCCTTTGCTACCGATTATCCGACCTCGTACCCGGCGCTGTTGATTGGTGCGTTTACTGACGAAGTCCTTGAGGTCGACCAAGGAGAAGAAATTCTCATCATCGAGCAGTTTACTGGCTTTTTTCGGCGCCATACCGCGTCCGATGGCCTTGATGACGTGCGGGAGTTTCATCGCTTTGACCGGATCAAAACTACCCGGGTCGCCCCAGATGACCGAAACTACTCCGCTCTCTGAATCGATCCCCAGCCACTTACAACCGGCCGCTTTCTGCAACATCTTACGAGTTTCTCCGCCGGCCCCGATGAGCACCGCGATACGGTCTTGGGGGATGCGGTGCAAGTCCTGCATGGGCGGGGTGAGCCGAGAGCCCCCTTTGAAGCCGACGGATGCTGATTATTCCTCTTCCTCAGCCCATAATTCACCCGGGTCGGTATTGAGGATATCGTACAGGGCGTCGGCGGTCGTGACCTCAAGACCTTGGCTTTTCGCCCAGGTGATCAGTCTTTCGATATCTCGCACTAGGAATTCCCTTGACCTTGGATGTTGGGTGGTTACAGCCTGACCGACATCGATTACCAGCGGCTTGGAATCGTGCCAGAGGATGTTGTATGGCGAGAAATCTGCGTGTACCAAACGCGCTCTCTGCCAGCAGACGGCCAGGAAATACAGCAGATAGTCATAGACCAGTTGCGGCTCTTCAACCTCGATTTCTCGTATCTTCGGGCTTGGGCCCTTGGCATCACCTATGTATTCCATCACCAGGACATTGTTGAGAAGCCCGATCGGCTCGGGAACCCGCAGTCCTTCGCGGTGCATGCGAATCAGGTTGCGATGCTCCTTGCGCACCCAGATGGTGACCAGATCACGATGTCGCCGCTTCAGCCCAGAAAATCGCGGGTCACCTTCGATATATTGTACCAGACTCTTGAACACCGCATTGCTGGTGTGAAAAATCTTCACCGCGATGGCTCCTTCCTCACCCTCACCACGGAAGACGTGCGCCTCCTTGCCTCGGGCTATCGGCCACTCGACGGTGTCGATGATGCCCTTCTTCATCAATTTGAAGATCGACAATAGGGTGAGCCGGTCGAAAACCTGGTCAAAGACCCGCCGGTCGACCCAATAGAAGGAACCCTTACCCATCGCCCCCTGCAGACGACCCTCGATTTCAGCGAACATCTGTTTGTGCTTCTTATCCTTCATCCAAGACCATTTCTCGGCGTGCTTCTCAAGACTTTCATCCTGCTTACGCTGGTACCGTGCCAGAGCCTTCTCATCGGGAGCCATTTTCTTCCAATCGATATCCTCGGCTTCAGCCTCGACATCGCCATGTTGGGTGACAAAGGAATCCCAATCTTGTGAGGAATCATCGACCGATGGTGGGTCGTCAACCGACTGCTTCTTGGCCGCCATGTACCTTACCCTGGGTGCGGATATTTCAAAGAACTAACCGAACATTCCGGCGAGGTCTTCATCCTCGTCATCATCGTCATCGGTGGCCGAATCGTCACTCTTGTCACCTTCGCCGGCGGCTTTTACACCCGAGGTATCCTCTCCCTCAGGGGAAGTGCTCACTTCGTCCGCTGACTCACCATCGGGGTCTTCGCCCTCTACGGGGTCATCGGGACTGGCGAATAGGTCGTCATCCTCGCTACTCTCATCCGAGGCTCCCATGCCGAAGATATCGACGATTTCGGGTAGAATCCCCTTGCGCGACAGGTACAGCGCCTGAGTCTTGTTGTAGCGATGCTTGACATCGGCCTTGGCATCTTGGAAATCCCATGGCCAGACGATGATGAGGTCGCCTTCACGAACGTATTGTCGACGGCGCATCTTGCCCGGGATTCGAGCCATTCGAGTCTTGCCATCGGCGCAGACGACATTGACGCGGCGCCCGCCGAGGATCTGGTCGGCGATGGCAAACATCTCGTTAACCTTGGTATTGGGCATCTTGACGCGGATTTTCTCGGCCGCTTCGCCACCCATCAATTGGGCGAGGTATTCCTCGTCGACCTTCTCTTCACGGCGTCTTCCCATGCTCTTCAAGACCCATCGGTGGGCCAACCCTCAATAAAGCAATCCCTCATATTCTACTTCCCCCGCTTTCAATCAAGCGTGGCCGCTCACCTTCGACCTCCCCATGCTAACTCAGTTCAGGTCTCAGACCACAGTGGTGGGAGCAATTTGCCGAGATTGCCAATTCAATCGCGTTCTCGGCGCATGAAGAAAGCGATGAAGAAGCCAACGATCACCACCGCCAGCAAAGAGGGTGCGAACGAGGGTACGACGGAGATAAAATGCTCGCTGACACCGGTCACCACCAGATAGTGGTGGTTATTTCCCTCATCGCGTTCATCGATGATGTTGTCGGGGTCGATAACCACCCGCAAGTCCCACTGGCCGGGATTTGCCACGGTATAATTCCACAACAGGTCCTCTTCTAAATCCAGAAGTGAACCCCCTTGCAGGGTTCTGGTCTCCATCGTCGTCCACAATACATCGGCGTTGCGGTCGGCCGGTGCCGATTGCAACTCGACTGTCACCGCACCGGGATAGGCCTCGTTCGACCTGATGGTACTGTTTATCCACACCAATTGGTCGTTGCCGGGGCGTAATACCAAACGGTCGAGTTCAACCGATGATACCTCCCACGAGAGATCGAGGCCCGGCAGGACCTGGAAGAATGCCGGAGGTGAGGTCAGTGAATTTCCCGCCGCATCGACCACCGTTGCACGAAGTGCGAGATATTGATGTGATTTGGTCGTCCACGAAGCGATTCCAACCGCTCCCGAGAGTCCGGTAGTGCCTATGTCTAGCCATGAATTGGTAACGTCGGGGACCTCGCCGGCGCCGTTATTGTCGAAGCCATATTGGATTTTACAGGAGGCGAGGTCAATTCCAGAGCCGAGGTCGTCAGCACTGAATGAGACGCTGGCCAATCCGATACGACTGGTGTTCAACTCATCTACCATCCATGTTCCCAAGGAGGGGTTGGTGGTATCGATGCCGATACTGGCATTGACGATGGAGCCGATGTTACCGACGATATCAACGCCGCGGAACTCAAGATTCTGTTGACCTTCTGGCAGGGTGATGATACCGGTTCCCGAAGCTCCGAGGCTGGTCCAGTTCTCATCACCGATGTGGCGCCATTCGTAACGGGACAGCCCACTGCCACTTCCATCACCGCCAGAGGAACTCAGACCGTTGACGGTAATGCCGGTGCTGTCACTCCAGACGGCGCCGTTTGCCAGCACCGGGGCGGCGATGTTCGGCCCTGACCGATCGATGCCGATATACATCGTCGAACCAACGAATAGCCCCGAGTCATCATACACCGTCAGCCGTGGGTTCCAGGTGCCTTCTCCAAGGTCGCCCGGTGACCACGACCAGGCGTGGGTAATCGTGGTCGGCCCATCGCTGGCAGGACTGCCCGAACCGGGAACATTGGCCAAGGTTGCATAGGCCAAGTCGTCATCGCTGGCCGACCATGTGAACTCCAGAGTGCCGTTAGCATCGAGATTGAACCAGGCGCGGTCGGTCGGGGAGGTGCCGGAGCCGGTGATGGCACCGGGTAGGGTAAAGGAAGTGATCACTGGAACTTGATTGGCGATGGTGAAGACGCCGGTCTCGACTATCGCGGTCATGTTATCCTCGCTGTCATAGCCATAGGCGCGCATATACCAAGTGCCATTGTCCTGGGAATTGCTATTCCAAACATATATCCACGGAGAGGTGGTAAGGGTGACCAGATTATCCCAATCGGAGTTATTGTCTGACAACTCAACCGTCAGGTTGACCAGAGTGCCGTTGCCAGAGATGGAAAAGGCCAGAGAATTGAGGCCGGTTATGGTATCGCCAGCGCTCGGCCCGTTGCTTATCTCAATCGCGATTCCACTGACACCGAAGAATGATGAATCTTCATCATCGAGCAATATCACCGTCTGTAAATTCGGTAGCAACAGCCCGAAGATGACCACGAATAGCACAATACGGCGCATCTGAACAGTATGCCGAGGAAAGCAATCCACCTTCAATCCTTGCGTCGAGTCGGCACACGGAATTGCGGATGAAACCAATTACAGGTATTGCGTCTCAAGGGAAGAGTTTCAATAGCCACGTCCACATCAAAGCGCTGATGCGGGCTGGGGTGATGCGATTTTTCCTTGTCGTTTTGCTGGTATTGGCGCCGCTGGCGGCCTGGACCAACCCGGCAAGTGCCGGTTCATCAGGGGGAGTCGTGGCAAGTGTGGGTGCTGTCGGTTTAATGCCAGACCCCCCGGTTATGGGTGGCTCGGTGACAATCACCTTATTCTTGCAGAATACTAATCCGACCACCGCTAATAATGTCGAGTATTCATTTTACAAGCATAGCATCGAGTCGGGAAACCTGCTCAAATATGCCGTTGTCGATATCCCTGGTGATGGCAATATCGAAGTTTCAGCTGTGTGGAATTCACTGCAAGAAGGCCCACAGTTGATTTGGCTCGACGTAGAGTTCAATGGTGATACTCCGGTACGCTTTTACAAGGAATTCAGTGTCTCGGGCCTGGCCAACCTTGAGGTCACACTGATAGAGGTCAGCCCTTCCAGTGGTCTGAGAATCGGCGATAGTGGGATAGTTTCGACCACGGTGACAAACTCGGGGACGGTGGCGTCAGGAAATAGTACTCTTCAGGTGGGAATCCAAGGGCTGACAAATTCATCTGTCGATGTTGCGGTGCCGCCATTGACTCCAGGCCAGTCAGTGTTGGTCAACGTCAGCCTTGACTTCCCCGAATCAGGGACATGGATCGTCACCGCCACCCCAGATGCATATGACGAGGTCACTGAGGTTGTCGAGGGCTTCGGCGGCGATACCTTGGAAGTCATGATTCTGCCATTACCCGACTACTATTTCAGCGGTCAATTATCGATTACCTCTCCCAGCCAAAACCTCGATGGCCCTTGGACAATTTCGGGTAATCTGGCACGCTCATACGGAGCGGGTGATCAAATCACACAGGTTGGTTTCTCGGTAGCGACCAGCGGCTTGCAGGTAGCGCCGGTAATCGCTCCTCTCGAAGTGATGTTCAGTGGTGAAGGAAATTCCATCCAGCCGTTCAGCCTCGAATTGGATGCCGAATTACAGGGCTTGGCGGTCGGCGAATATGCCCTTACCGCAACCGTCGACCCATTCGGATCGCTCGAGCAATCCAACAGCGCAAATGACCAGATCACCGGCCTGTTGAACATCCGCCCGATTCCCAATGTACAGGTCGACCCAGCATCGCCGAGTTCGTTGATAGTCAACTCTGGCGACAAGGTCAACTGGTACGTGCTGTTGACCAATACCGGAGATATTTCCGTCTCCGGTCGATTGAACTACTCGTGGGAGGGACAGGAGAATATATTGTCGGAAATAATCAACATCGGGCCTTTTTCATCGCAGGCGTGGACGAAGAATCTCTCGACCGGTCAGGGGGCGCACACCGCGACTTTCTCGGCCAAGTGGGAGCCCTTGGCCAACTCATATGATAGCGATACCAGTGATAGTGAGACCTCGGTCTCAATCACCGTCTCCGACACATTATCCCTGACCTTTCAGGCCTCGACCGGTGCCTTGACTGCCAATACCGCTGATGGTGCCCCCACCAATGCGCCGCTGAAATACGGGGCGACCTATGCCTATACCATCACTTTGTATAGTTCCGGAGAAGGGAACGAGACCTTGGTCTGCCTCGATGGCGATGGGGATGAGTTGGGGCAGATCAATCTCAGCATCACCAATGGCGAATCGGCGACGGTTACATGCATTTTCAAAATCGAACAGACCACACCTTACAATATCAATATTGTTGCCTCATTGGGAACTGCAGCAACCCATTCGCGTACGTGGCAGGTAACCTCAGCCGGTACCGATTTTGCTGACGATGAAAAATCATTCGGTAATTTGGCAGTGATATTAGGCCTCAGCGCGATGGCGTTTGTCGGTATTCTGGTGGCGGCATTCATCCTCACCCGAGAGCGCGAAGAAGAGGTTGAGAGAGACATCTTCGATTATTGCCCCGCCTGTGATGGTGAACTCGAGGGTGAAGAGAAACTCTGCCCCCACTGCACCTTTAATCTGGCTCGGGCTCGTCGTCGATTTCACAACTGCCCGACCTGTGATGAAAATATCCCGAGCATGATTTCGCACTGTCCATTCTGTGGTACTGAACAGGATTTGTCGATTCACTTTGAGAAACGCCAGCGCCGTGAACTCAAAACTCTACCCGATGATGATGATGAAGAGGACGAGTCCGAATCCGATGAAGACGTTATCGTAACCGGCACCAAGGACTTCGATTCAGCGATTAAGGAATTCGGCTATGATGCCGACCAACTCGAAACTGACTGGGATGAGAAATTCGCCGCCGCCGAGGCTGAGATGGATGCCCTTGCCGAGCGCCTCAAAGCCGAAGGAGAAATTAAAGAGGGTGAGGAGGATGTTGCTGAACCACTGCTCAAGACCGCATCTGAAACATTCTCCGGCGAAGGATTCGAGGATGTTCTCAAAGGGAGAAAAGATTTGATTTCAATCGAATATAAAGAAGATGATTCTGCCGAGCTATCGGCCAGCGATGCCCAGATTCGCAAACAATTGTATGAGATCACTGGCGAGGAAGGAGTTCTACCCGGTGAGGAAGTCATCATTGGGATGGGTGTTTCCGAACGTTCATTAGTAGGATTCGAATCTTCCGAGGATGCCATGGACTTCTCCTTTGAGGATGATGAATTAACCCCTGCTTCGATAAAACATAAGCGCGCCGCGCGCCGTCGTAAATCGACCGAAGAGATGGGCGAGTGTGGCGCTTGTGGTGCCGATATTCCGATGGACGCTGATGAGTGCGATGTCTGTGGAGCAAGATATGACTGAGGCTGATATCACCTTACCCGCACCCCAGACAGACCGCCCGACCTACCCGACCTACCCATCATCACCCGGCCGCGGGGATTGGTGACCTACTGACCTGCCAATCCAGCCTTACGGTGCAGACTGCTCAAGGGAGAAGAAACGTGCCTGTCCACACTCATAGGGTTCGTCATCGCCTCACGGCTCGGCTGACCCTCTTGGCTTCATTCAGGCGAACCTCCGAACTTGCCCTATCACTTCAAACCATCCGCTCCCCAAGCCGCGACGATTTCTTGAGGGAGAGCGGTGTGCGCTGGTAGGAGGGAGAGTTGGGATGGCGACCCGTACAGCATTTTGCGCGCTGATGTTCACCTCGCTGTTATTATCGTCCAGTGCCGGTTGTTTGGCGCTTATCACCTCGCGCG
>JAPOGE010000054.1 GCA_028283345.1 Candidatus Poseidoniales archaeon | reverse complement strand
TGCATTATTTTCAAACGTTTAACCATTGCACCCGATGAAGTACAACCCGATTAGCGAAATTTTCGCTTCTCATTCTCAAACAGATAATTGTGACCAAACTTAGCGCACGGACAAGGGTGGGTGGGTTTGGACACTTGTGCGTCTTCCTGTGATAATACGATTCTATGGGCACTGCAAGCAATCAGTCGCTCTCTATTCGCATGATTCTGGTGGTGCGAAAACCTTGCAGGAGTTTGACATATTTTCGTTGGTGGAATTCATCGTCCAAGTCTGGGTCCCCGGTGTCTATACGAATCTGGGAAAGGGCGAGTAGTTTGGCCGGAGTGACCACTCCGAGGATATTGTCCAGGCCTACCGCCCGCAGGACTTCGGGGGAAAGTTGCAGGTTGCCGCGCCCGATGAGGAAACCTTGTCCACCCATCGGCGAGAGCAGCAGCAGTTTCTCTCCCTCGTGTGGCCCTATTATCTCGAGCAATTGTGACTCGTTCAGGTCGGTCAGCAATTCTTCTTGGTCACCTTGGTCGCCTTGGTGGTCAGGCCATGTGGCACAGGAGATGTCGATGCCCAGTAAGGTGGTCTCGTGCCCACAGAGTCTGGCGATTTCTCGCAACGTCCCGCCGCTTCCCCAGATCACAAGGAGTTCCGGGTTGGCCTCGGTCAGGGTATTGATGTGCTCAGCCAGAGCCGCAATCGTCTCGCTCTCATCAGCCGCCATCACCTGTTCCTTGGCTCCCTGCATCCATCTCGGACTGCTCGGTGTCATCGCCTCTCCGTACATCCGGACCCGCCATTCGCCTTGGCGATAGACCTCTTCGTCGAGGTCCATGACCTCGGTTCGCCCGGGCAGTAAATCCCCATCCAGAAAGGCACGAATCACTTCGGCGCCGGCCCTAGGGGTAGCGGCGAAGCAGCCACTGTGCATCTTGACGCCGCCGGGAATCCCTAGAATCGGAAGGTCGCCGACGCCGGCCTGTTCCAGTGCGGCGACGATATCACGAGTGGTACCATCTCCACCGCCGTAGACCAATAGGTCGAGGTTGCAGGTGGCGAGTTTCTTGACCGCCGCGGCGGTATCCTCGGCACTGGTGGAGTCGCCGACATTTCCGAGCACTTCGACCTCCCAGCCAAGCCCGTCGGTAATTTCAGTGCTGCTGGAATTGGTGGGTTCGGCATCGGTTTGGCTAAGCCAGGTCTCACCCATCCGCCCGGCCCAGGCAATAATCGTCAATGGTTCATTCAAGGGGCGTTGGTTTACCAGTTCAGCCAGACGCAACATAGCCGCAGCCACCCTCGGCCCACTGCAGTCTACAGCCCCTGCCGCTCGTGCAGTCTCAGCCAAGCCATCCGAGCCCTTGTAGCCCAAACGACCACCGAGTCCAGCATCGGGATTGACCACCAGTCCGATTCTCATGCCAATACCTCCCTCTGTCCAGCAAAGGCGAGTTATCGGCAAGTCATGAAGGCGACGCCTTGAAGCGGTCGACAGCAATCCGCGGTTATGGCGAGAAAGCGGGCTGAGAGTCTAGAGGAACTTGTCGCCAGAGGAATGTCAGAGTTCGGCCAGATTAACGAGAGCGTACCATATTCCCCACCATCCACCGACCAATCTGATGACCAAGCCATTGAACAGCCCACCAGTTCTCCTGCAACCCAAGAGGTCAGAGAACTCATCAAGCCGGTGCAAGCGGTTGAAACCCGTACGAGTTGGATAATCCCCGGTAAAACTGTCGAGCCAGCCAACGCAATGGATACCAATCCCAACCCCACCGTCGAGCCAAGCGCTGACGAACCTGAATCGCCCGCCGAGCCGGTCGAACCATTACATCCTGCTCCTTCCACCGGCCAAGGTGATAGTGATGGGCCTTCACCCCCGAACCGGGGTCCGAACCCGAGGTGGAGCCAGCCAAATAAGCGCTAACTCCACCACCACCAAGGATGGTCAAGCCGGCCTTTTCGGTAATCTGGAAAGCGAATGGTAACTCTATTCCTCAACCGCGCAGTGGGGATACACTTCATGCATCACCGGCACGAACAGGTCCTCACAGGTCCTGCTCACCGTCGACAATGAAAGCGTGCTCGACCCATCTAGGAATACCGTCACCGGCTGAGTGCTGACCGCACTGGGCACATAATCCATACCGGTCTGGGTGATGACCAACCTGATGCTGTCACCGGCCTGCACCACCACATCCATGGCGAAGAATTCCATTTTCGCCAACACGGTCTGACCCGGCACCAATACCTGACCGCTCTTGCCGCCATCGGCAAAACGCAGATCCATCACCGCATGGCCGAGATGGGTGCCGTCACTGCCGCGCTGTAGTTCGACAAAGAGATGACCGCTGGCCGGTAATTGTTGCAGTAAGGACACCCGAGCAGTGATGTGCAAGGTCGGCATTCCGACGATTCTCAAGTCACTCTCCATCGCCCCACAATCGAGCACGGTGGTGCTGGTCAAGGTGATGGATTCACCACCGGATTCGAGGCTACATTCATCCAAGGTGATTGCCAGCCACTCTTGGTCGGCCGGGGGGTAGGTCTCCTCGACTCTCCAACCACCCATATCATCCTGGATCTCGGCGATCAAACGCGGCTGGGGACCGAGGTCGCGCAGATAGAAATCGAACCACTCGAGCAGGTCGTCAGCCCAGTCCCAGCGCAGTGACCAGGGGTAGGCAATCCCCCCTTCGTGACCACTTATCCGGTCGGGATATTCGTGCCCCCATTGCCCATACAACCCCTTGACCTCGAAACCTGCATCGATTGCAATCTGATGGGTGGGAAAGGCCATGTGGGGGTCGACATTCCAATCCTGCATGCCGTGGATGATGTAGATTGAGCCGTTGTAAACTTCCATCGCCCGGTCGAGGAAATAGCGTTCCTCCCAGTAATCACTGCCCATCCAAGCAAGGTTATCACCGGTCATGTAGGCGGCAGCCCCGGCGTAATATCCTTCCATATAACCCTCACAGGCATTCTCGATATCCTCGCCATCGCCATCCAATCCGAACGAGCCGTAGATACCGTTGTGCATTATCGCTCCTCGAGACTCCATACTGCCGTTACGCCACATCAATTCGTGCACGCCGATAAGACCCGACATCGGAACGATGGTTGCCAAATGCTCCGAGCCGGAGGCGGCGGCATTCCAAGGGGTTGAACCGTCGTAGGATTTTCCGATCGCCGCGACCTTGCCATTCGACCAGGGTTGAACCCCCAACCAGTCTACAGCGGCCTTGATTCCGGCTTGCTCATCCAGGCCCATCAAGTCCATGCAATGGTTCGATTCACCGGTACCGAAGACCGAGACCTGCGCCACACCATAGCCGTGGGGAACGTAATTCTCAATCAGGAACCGACCCAGTCGGTCGGCTGGGGTGAGGGCTTCGACATCGCCGTCGCCGTAATATGGGCCGATCTCGGTGATGACGGGAACCTTGCAGAACACCGGGATTTCCTCTAAGGTGAAATCACAACCCTCTATCACGGGTAACCACAATCCCATGTGAACTTCGGCTCCACCTGTTGCCCCGGCTCCACCGTCGCTCAAGACAATCTCTGGAACGGGTACGAAGACCGAGAGTGGCTCTCCAATACCATAGGTGCCATTCCAAGAGACTCGACTGAATATGTCGTTGTCGACGTATTGCTGGCCCGAGCGCTCCTCAACGGGAGGTAGCCAATGTAATTCCCCTGACCCCGAGACCAATTCGTCGGCCAGTGGACTTCCGATTGTGACTGCGAGAATGATGAATATGACGACGATGGTGATGGTCGAGGCCAGGGCGATGCTGAGTTGGCGGGTCTCGCGGTGCTCGGTGGCCGAGCCAGCCGAGACCTCGGCCATCAGCACCTCATCGGCCATGGGCAAAGGCCGTCACTTTCACGCTTCAATGTTCGTAACTCAAGAGCATTATACTCAAGTTCAAGGATATTCGATCCTTAGTATTGAACTGGAAGGTACGCATTGTTTGGGTTTGGTTTGGGTTGGGTTGATGAACGTCCGACGACCCCGTAGGGGTCGGGCAGCCCCATGAGCATGGTCGATATCACCCTCCCAGACGGCTCGGTCAACGAGTATTCCTCAGGCATCTCCGCCGGCGAAGTGGTCGAGGACATCCTCGGGCGCAAGCACGGCTGTCTGGCGGCAGAGGTCGATGGGGTTGAGTGTGACTTCTCATTTCCAATCTTATCAGATGCGGCAGTTTCGGGGATTCTGGCCGACTCCCCTGCCGGCATGCACATCCTGCGCCACAGCGCTGCCCACCTGCTCGCCCAAGCGGTGATGGAGTTGTATCCCGGGGCCAATCCGACCATCGGGCCTGCCATCGAGCGTGGTTTCTACTACGACTTCGCGATGCCACCGATCGATGAGTCGGAACTGAAGGCGATACAGAAGAAGATGCACGAATTGGCGCGCAAGAACCTCGCGGTCGAGCGGGTTGAGTGTTCTGATTCCGAACTTTCTGAACTATTCTCAACCAATCCCTACAAATTGGAGATCATCGCCGACAAGTTAGAGGATGGTGGTGGCTCGACCATCTACCGTCAGGGTGAGTGGTACGACCTGTGCCTTGGCCCGCACGTTGCCAGTACCTCGAAACTGATGAATGTGCGACTGACCAGCATGTCGAGCGCTTACTGGAGGGGTGACCAGGCGCGTGAGCAGTTGGTGCGCATCTACGGTCTGGTCGAGCCAACCAAGGAGGCCCTGAAGGAGACCATGCATAGAATCGAGGAAGTGAAGAAACGTGACCATCGCAAACTGGGCAAGGACTTACAGTTGTTCCACATCGATGAAGAGGTCGGTCAAGGGCTGATTCTATGGACCCCAAGGGGGGCTGTCGTGCGACAGGAATTACAGGATTTCATCTCGGTTGAGTTGCGCCGCCAGGGTTACTCTCAGGTATTCACTCCACATATCGCTAAATTGGCTTTGTATCGCCGCAGTGGTCATTTCCCCTACTACCAAGAGAGCCAGTACCCGCCTCTGGTCGAGCGTGACCTGATGGCCAAACTGGCCGATGAGGGTTGTACCTGTGGTGAGTTATCGAACCTGATGGGCACCGGGGAGATCGAGGGTTATCTGCTGAAGCCGATGAACTGTCCGCACCACATAAAAATCTACTCGAGTCAGGCTCGCTCCTATCGGGACCTGCCACTGAGATTGGCCGAGTTCGGCACCGTCTATCGCTGGGAACAATCGGGGGAGATTTCCGGGATGACCCGGGTGAGGGGATTCACCCAGGATGATGCGCACCTGTTCGTGACCGAGGAACAAATTGCCGCAGAGGTGCTTGGTTGTATCGAACTCGTGGATATCATATTCGGCACCCTGGGGATGACCGATTACCGGGTACGGGTCGGCTTAAGAGACTCGGATTTGAGCAAGTATGTCGGCGATTCCGAAAAGTGGGACAAGGCCGAAGCGGCGTGCTTGGCCGCAGTCGCTAGCCTCGGGGTGGAGTTCAGCGAAGAGCCCGGCGAGGCCGCCTTCTACGGGCCGAAAATCGACTTCATAGTCAGAGACGTAATCGGCCGAGAATGGCAACTCGGCACGGTTCAGGTCGACTACAATCTACCCGAGCGCTTCGAGTTGGAATACACCGGCGCCGACGGTGAAAAGCATCGCCCGGTGATGATTCATCGCGCCCCATTCGGCAGTATGGAGCGCTTCGTCGGGGTACTCATCGAGCACTTCGCCGGCAAATTCCCAACCTGGCTCTCCCCGACCCAGGTGCACATCATCACCATCTCCGAGAAGCACACCGCATGGGCTGATGAGGTGGCGGCCGCACTGAAGGAGGCCGGAGTGCGCATCGAGGCGGATACCTCCGATGCGACCATCGGCAAGAAGATTCGCACCCACCGCAAGATGCAACCTCCCTATCTACTCATCATCGGTGATGAAGAGGTCGCCGGAAAAACCATCAGTCTGCGCGGTCGCAACAATGCCCAGCGTAACGGTATTCCTTTAGCCGAGTTCGTGGCGGAAATACGGGCCGAAATCGAGTCGAAATCGTTGCAGCTCAACCTGACCCCACCTGCACCGCCCGAGGACTGACCCCGACCCGCTGAGGAATGATTCAGCGGCACCATCCGCGCCATCCGCCATCTTTATGGCGGATTCTTCTGATTTTACGCCAATCCGGATTATTGCTTTCCGTGTTCCCGGAGAGTTGAAAACCAGAGAAACAAAGCCACCCCCCATAGGGGTGGCTTAGTGCGTATCGAGACTGATTTCAGTTACTCGGTCATCGCCCCACTGCTGATGACGATTTTTTTCACCTACGTGATTTGGCACTGGTTGGTACCCCGCTCCCTACGCGGCCTACAGGTCTCCTTCCCCCGCTCCAAGAATCAGTACGAGGTGCACGTGGTCACCGAATCGATCGACGATGTCAGAGCATTGTTGAGTCAACCGAAAATGCGCTTCGGTATCGCCATTTACCTGATGGCCATCGCTGGAGCCATTCTGTTCTTCTTCGAATGGTTATTCACCCAGACCGGTCTGAAAGACCACTATGATGGCTTCAACTTGGCCTTGGCTGGAATCTTCGTTCTCATCCCGGGTATCTCCTCTGTCGTCGTCAGTCTGGGTAAGCAGGTGTTACGGGAAAAAAGCGATTCCAAGGCAACCCTGCAAGACACTTCGTTAACCACTCATCTGCTCTACGTCGTCCTGGCGGTAATCTGGATTGGCATGAACTACGTTCTGATTAATATCCAGTTATTCGATTACATGTCGATGTCCGGTCGACGTGCGACTTTTCTGTTCATGGTATTTCTTCCCGCGGTTATCGCCTATGGGAGAATATTGGGTTCGTCATGGCTACCTCTATTCCAATCAAACCTGAAATTATCTCGAGGTGAACCGAGTGACCTGCACCCAGCACAGCCCACCCTCAGGCGACAATTTTCGGCGATGATATTGACGTTAACCGCCTTTTTGATGCCCTTCACCGCCCTCAATGCCTTGCTATCGGTAATTATGATTGTGTTGAATCCGGAGATGTTCGTCCATTCTCCCCAAGTTCTCGCACTTCCGGAATACACCGTTCAGGCATCGGTGATGGAAGAGGGAGGAGTGCTCGGTTTCTACGCGATTGAACTATTCTCCAATATCGGTGAACGAGGGGTACGCGAACCATTGGTGGTCGCGACCCTGTTATTCCTTCTACTGAACGTAGCCATCGTCGGGGTTGTTTTCGTCTATGAGGTCGCGCATATCCTATTTCTCGGATTGTTCAAGATTGCTGGCAAGGGTGGACTTCAACTCGCCGACCAGCGCCTATTACGAGCTGACCCGACCCAGCAGGCCAAGGTACTCAACTTCTGTTTCAGCGGCTTTGCCGGGCAGTCGATGCTGTTGTTCGTCCTGGCGATGATCACCTTCTGGGACTCAGCCTACCTTCCCCAAGGTAGTGAATGTGGGGTGTGGGAAGATAATATCTGTGTGGTAATGGAGAAAGACCTGTTGGAACAGTTCACCTGGATGCTGGCCGCCGGTGGTCAAATCGCCTTCCTTCTCGTCTGGTTCCCCTCATGGAATGAGCGTCATCGATTAGACGACATCGTACTCGATGCCGGGGCCGGTGACCAGCGGGCAATCGTCCACTCGCATCAGGACAAGATCTTCCTCAAACAGACATCGTTTGAAAAATTGATTCGCGACGATGACTGGGAGCGTGCGATCGAGCGTTATGACCACATGGAAGCCACTCCCGATGGGATTGAATTCGCCCGCCGACAACGCGCCAAGATGGTTTTCGATGCCGCACAGGGTTGCTGGGATGGGGCCGAGGAGTCGGCGGTCTCGTTGCTGGCACTGCGTGGTGGTGATTCTGATTCCAGCGCCGGGCTGATTCTCTTCGCCGCCTCGCTGGCACAGCGCGACTACGATGAAGCCAGACCTCGCCAGTCGCGCATGCCGCAGAATTCTCACGAGACCGTCGCCCTGCGCTGGTTGGCGGCCATCCTTTCGCCTGAAACCATGCCCTTCGACGACAAACTACGCCCCAGTGCGGCGATGATGTCGGTCATCAAGATGAATATCGACCTCATCAAGCGCTGGTCTACCCTTGAACCATGGTCGCTAATCGGTCACAAAAATGACTACATCGGTCGCCATTTTCTGCTCGGCGATGTAGCGAGAATGCGAATTCTCGGGCAATCGGGTGAGGCTTTGAATCGCTTGGAATTCTGGATCAAGGATAATGACGTCGAGGGCTGGGTGATGGGTGATGTCGCCCGTTCCCTGCTCTATCTCGACCGGGGCATGAAAATGACTGCGATTCGAATCATGAACGAAATAATCAAGGTCGCACCGCACCATCCCGCGGTGCGAGAATTACAACGCTTGGCCAATCAGATCAGAATCATCGATGATTACCCCGATACGATGAACCGAACCGAATTCGATTGGATCAGTCCCGACGTCAGCAGAGATTCTTGGGTCGGCATCTGGTTCGCGCGATATACGGTGATGCCACTGCCGATCCAGGACCTCGACCCTCGCCTCGAGTTACGCTATTGGGATGCCAATGGTTGGGCTCTGGCAGGTGAAATAAAGGAGAGTGGAGCTCATCCTGCGGGTATGACCTTGAGAAAATGGCGGCGCTCAAATTCACTACCGAAAAATCAACCTCTCGGCAATTATCTCATCCTGAAGGGCCTGGCAACCACCATCGGGGGGATGCCGGTCGACCTCGGTATGCCGACCGAACTAGACCCTGAAGCGGCTAAGACCATCGACCTGTTGAATCTCTGATACGGGTTCAAGAAGCAATGTGAGTTAGCGAAGACTGGGTGAATCAGTCGGCCTCAAAGGCCGACACCGACCTAGACGGCCAGACACCGACCTCAAAGTAACCACCCGAACCGAAAGTTCTGTGAGTCATAGACGGCGACGGAGTTTCTCCATCGCCGCATCGGCTTCGCCCAGTTGCGCCAAGCAATCTTCGATACGCCCCTGTCGGTGTGCTTCCAGCGCGGTCGCAACCGCGGCCTCGGCCACTAGCCTCTGCCCATCATCAACCTCAATGTTGGCGGCCTCCAATTGATTGCGCAGAACCGACCATTCCTGTTTGACGAATTCGAGCAACTCACTCGCTTCATCCAACGCCTTACCCTGTAAATCCAAGTCACTGGTCAGCCGCTCCAGTAAGGTCGCGGCGTGTGACCATTGACGCTCGTCGGCGGCGGCTTTGATTTCATCCAGTCTCACCTGCCAGTCATCGGCGTCGGCACGCTCACTGAATCGAGCAACCAGTTTCTTACGCTGACGCAGGCCTCGGCGCACATCATCCATCGCCGCGCGCTCGCGACCGATTTCTCTGACGATGCCGTCGCACAGGCCACGGGCCAGGCTATGGTCACCATCCTCAAGGGCTTGGCTCGCCTGCTTCAGCCTCTGCTCCCACTGCGAGGTATCCATGCCATCAGTCTCGCCCATCGCGGCTTGCGCCAATTCCACCGCGTGGCCGGCATTTTCGACCGCGGCGCCGACGTTGGCTAATTGGTCGGGTATCGCAGTGGCAAATTGAAACGCCTTTTTCGGATGCTCGACAGCTAGGCTGACCTCGGCTTCCTTGAGAATCGAGCGCATCGAATCGGCTTCTTGGCCGGTGATTTTGCTGAGCATTCGCTTGGCGGTGCTGATGGCGGTCTCGGCCTTTTCCCACCATTCGATGACCTCTTCGGCACGGATTTTCGCCTGCCTGAATAATTGTTCGGCCTCGCGCAGGCTACCCAATTCAAGTTCTCTATCACCTTGGGTCATCGCTCGTGCCGGACGTTTTGCCAGCGGAGCAATCGCCTCGGCCTGCTCGATACTGCGAGCCACCTCGGCTCGCACCTCCTCGACATCTTCGGTGAATCGCAGGGTTCTCTCGATATCATCCTCGGCCTCATCCAGTAGTCTCATTCCATTGGCAAGGTCAAGGTATCCTTCTTCACCGGCGGTCATCACCAGCGATGCCGCTTGGTCGATGGCGGCGCCGAGCGCCCGAAGTTCAAGAATCCTGAATTCCAACCGGTCGAGGCGGCGACGGAACTCCTTGCGTAATTCTCGGTCCTCATCACCTCCCGACCAGTCGAAGAAGGCCATTACGACTCCCCCGGAAAGTATGGTGAGGTGCAGGTAAAGAGTCGGCGCTTGGGGTATCGAGGCCACCACAAGAGAAAGGGTCACAACACAACCCAGTCCACCCATCACCCCGCGATAACGAATTATTACCGGCGAGCCATGCAGAACACTGCGGCTGACTTTGAACAGCACCGCGGCGATGACGATGAGGATGAACCCCCCTACCATCTCCATAGTACCATCCGCAAGTGACCATGTGCCCATCAGAACCAATGGCAGCCACGCCACTGTGGTGGCGGCACCGATACGTGAGCGAGCGCTGGCCGTCATTCGCGGCAGGTCCTGCATGACCAGCGCCCAGGCAAGAACGATCAGTGGCGCTCCCAGTGATTGTAAAACTGAACGCTCGCCTGAGAATGACGATTTCAGGTCGGGCCAGGCCAACCAGAAGGTCGCCGACAATAGCATCAGGGCACCGAGGGTGGCGAGTTGGTCGAGACGCTTCTTCCGTAGGCTTTGCTCTTCATTGAGTCGTGACTCGACGCTGGTCGTCGCTGGCATCAAATCGGCGAGTCCGCACAATGCCTATGAATCAATATGTCGAATAGGGTCGGCAACTAATAATCATCATCGTCATAGTCGTCGTCATCGTCATCGTCGTAATCTTCAAATGCATCCTCATCGAATTCGCCATCCTCGTCATATCCCAACTCATCGAATAAACTGGTTTCATCGGAAGCCAGCGAGGTCCTTCTGGCGATGGTGAAAACCACCAATAATACGATGATTGACAATATAGCGAACATCCACACCAGCGGTTGTTCGCGCGGGCTGTCGAGCCAACCCATGTATGATACGTATACCACCTCGACGCTGTGCTCGGCCCGGTTGTCATCCTCATCGACCTCGGAAATCACATCCTCGGGGTCGACGATTACCGTGATCCGCTCGACGCTATCATCTGCCCGCCACTCGGCAGTGATGGTGATGGTCTCGCCCGAATCGATTCCATTCAGGGTACTGGTGTGGAAGGCGCGCTCATTATCGCCGGCATAGAAGGCTACCGAAAACGAGGTTCCGGTCGCTCCGCCGTAATTGTGGATGGTTGCGGTGATGGACACCTTTGACCCGTGACTGATGTGGTCATCGGCGATTGCGATGTCGATTACCGCAAGTTCCGTCACCTCGGCGCCCAACTTCACCCATGAAAGGTCGTTATCGCCATCCATGCTCGGCAGTTCGGATATCGGATTAGCCTCGCTATTGCCAATCTCATGGAATGGATTTCCGGCGGCATCATAACCGGTTATCCAGAATCCGACCAAATCTCCGGAACGTGCGACCACCGTGCCCCCTGAGGTCAGGTCTACCGTACCGCTCCACCTCACCATATTGTCTTCCTGTTGAATCCCCAGAATGTTCATGCCACTGGCGATTGTCAAGGTATTGGTGTGGTCGCGTATGACCCAGTTGACAAACTGCTGACTCCCGGTTAAATCTGCATCTTCGGTACCGTTGAAGGCTACTGCAAGCCGGGTCAAGTCGGTGGATTCGCTTATGTCGATGATGTCAATCGGTGCGTATCGATGGGTGACGCGCGGCGGCGCGTGGTCGACGATGACCCGTAATGTGGTGGCGACGGTATTGCCGGTCATGTCTTCGCCCAGACCGGGAATCTCGGTGATTGAAATCAAACATACCCGAGTTTCCGATGTCGCCAAAGATTGCGCCGATGAGAGCGGTACTTCGACATTGTAGGCGCCATCGGCATCAAAACTGCCGTCGGACCAGACCGACAGGCCATCGAATACCTCGACTTTCACCCCGAGGTTGCGCGGCGCCGGGGTGTTCGAGCCTTCGTAAACAACTCGCCCGGTGAAGGCGAGGCGGTCGTCAGCACGCACCCTACTGCCATCGGCAATCGGCCCGGTGCGCGGTTCTGATACATCGGAGATGAGGAAACTTCCGGGTGAGAGAACGAGGTCATTTTCGACCTTGAAAGTATAATCGGCAAACACCATCACCCTCGCATCGGCCTCACCTCTCTCCTTGAATATCAACGCCAAGTCACCATATTCCTCATCCGGCCAATCCCAGGAGAATTGGAAGTTGAAGGTGACGAGAATCCATGGCATCCCAGATGCATTGGTGGTGGTATCGGTAAAACTGGACGGCGATAGGGTCAGGTATTCGCTCTCCGACCAGAAGGTGTCGTTGAATCCACTGTAGGAGATTACCTGGCGGTCTTTGGCTGGGTCTGGTCCTTCAAAGTCAAAGACCAGGGAGATGTATTCGAAGTCGATGACGGTATTGGCGTCTATCAGTCCCAGCATTATTGTCTGGTCCTGACCGGCGAATACCGATGATTCATCGAAATGACCGAGCCAGTCCAAGCCGGTGAAGACCGCCTTGGAATCTCTTCGAGTCAGGAAGGTGGCGGTATCGCTGCCAAAACCGGGCCCGTGTGGCGCCCACACGACCTCGCCCTCTGAATCGACCCCGATATTGTGTTTCAGGACATTTCCACCCGGGTCATGACCGGAGATGAAATAGGATACCTTGGCCATGTTGGGATTTCGACTATCGTCGATTTCGGCGAAGAACCATTTGTCCTCGCCCTCGGTATTGTTGACCATCTGGGTAATCTCATATTCCTCGGCATCGGCCAGACCATTGCGGTTATCATCATGGTCGACTTCGACCCAGTAATTCAGGTCGAGGGTGACCGGACTGCCGACGGCATCGGCAACATGGAATCTTATCAGATGCTCCGCATCAGCTGCTTCGTAACTGCCCTCGAGGGGATAGGTCTCCAACGCCTTCGGCGTCGTCGCATCGACCCGAATGGTATGGAACCAGGTCTCGTCAGTGCCAAACACCCGGGTCGGGTCGCGTTCGTTGAAGGTTTGCACCTCATAGGAGATTCCACCCGGGACATCGATGGTGGGCACGTCGACACTGATGAAGAAGGTGCCATCATTATTGCTCAGATCCCGCCATGACGAGTGCACGAAAGTCCCTTGGGCAATGCGGACATCGAAGGCATTGTCCTTCGGGGTATCATTGGTCCCTTGGAAGAACATCTGACCTTGAAAGTGAATTGTCTCACCGGCCGCGACCCAGCGGTTTTCCGGCATATCGCCCCAGGTCACCGCCCCGTCGTTATCGATGACCTTCAGCCATCCCAAGCCATAACTATGGTTAACCAATAGTGCCGGAGTACTAGGCAGATCGGTTGGTGAAAACTCATTATTATCCTCGCATCCAGTGGTGAAGCGAACATTGGACTGCTCGGGGAAATCCGACTTGACCTTGAAGCGCCAATGAACTTCAAGAATACCGTTGCTGACGTTGGTATAGGAAGACGGGTCGACCGAGATCCAATCATCGGGATCGCTCTCGGTCGGATCGACATCAAGCAAGTCCCATTCGAGCCGAGGAGCCATCCCCAGCGGCATGGCATTGAACTGTAAGTGCACCTTGTCGATGGCGCTCGCAGTCTCGCCGATGACGTGTCTGGTAACCACTTCATAAGGCTCGATTCGCTCGTGCAGAATCTCGCTCTCAACATAGTTGATATCGAGATTCACGGTCGACATCTGATAAGTGACCGAGAAGGAATTGATAAGCATGATTCCAGCGGTGTTAGAAACCAGTTCAATCGGGATGTCGATTGTTCCAGCGCCGGTATTGGGAATCAACGAATTGAGGGCATTGACCAGGTCCGAATCAGAAACTGTCACCTTGCCGAGGAAGGTGTTCGCCAAACTCCATTCCTTGGTGCCATCGCCACCGATATC
>JAPOGE010000053.1 GCA_028283345.1 Candidatus Poseidoniales archaeon | reverse complement strand
AATCCATCGAGGCGGGCGGCGATGAGATGGTCGTCAGCATGGTCGTGGCCGAAGAGCCGCCGTCACAGATGTACTGGGTCTGGTCAATCTCGCTGGCCTGCAAAACCCCATCAGAGTTATCGTCGATACCTACATCGATGCGGGTGCCGCCATTGGTGCAGTTTGAGCCGGCCGATTCAGCCGAGATTGAGACCAGGGCGTTGAGGCCATCGGTTCCGTTGCCACCATCCATTCCATCTGCACCATCTGCACCATCTGCACCATCTGCACCATCAGTCCCATTGGTTCCAGCAGTTCCGTCGGTTCCGTCAGTTCCATTGGTTCCAGCAGTTCCGTCGGTTCCGTTCATGCCGTCCGAGCCGTCCGAGCCGTCAGTTCCGTTGCCACCATCCATTCCATCTGCACCATCAGTCCCATTGGTTCCAGCAGTTCCGTCGGTTCCGTCAGTTCCGTTCATGCCGTCCGCACCTGTGGGGCCGGTCGAACCGGTTGCTCCGTCAGTTCCGTTGGCACCATCCATTCCATCTTGGCCATTTTGGCCATCGGCACCATCGTTGCCATTGCTGCCGTCTTGGCCAGCGACGCCATCGTTGCCATTACTACCGTCTTGGCCAGCGACGCCATCGTTGCCTGATGGTCCCTGTGGACCTTGGGCGCCATTGCAGATGTCGACGGTAACCATTACCTCGGTAATCTCGAGGACTCCGTCGGCGTTGGTATCATCACCGATTTCGAAAGAGTTGCCGCCGGTCGTGCAGATGGTGCTGGAAAGGACGCGGATCAAGGTCGTCATTCCATCAGCACCATTGGACCCATTCAGCCCAACAGCGCCGTCAGCACCGTCAGCACCGTCAGCACCGTCAGCACCGTCAGCACCATCTGTGCCAGCGGCACCTGCTGCTCCAGCGGCACCCATTATCGAAATAACCATCCATCCAGCGGTCGCACAGGCCTGGAATTCTCCGTCGGCCTCCACATAGTATAGACGGCCATTGGTGGCGGCATCACAGGTCGGTAAATCGCTGGAGGTGGAGGCAAAATGGACTTGCCAGTCATTCAGGGTCGGGGTTGTGTCGGTCGTATCATCTCCACCATCATCGGTCACGTCCGGGTCGGTCTCATCCGCTCCTCCCAAGCACCCGGCGAGGGAGGTGGTAATCATCAGCAGGCTCATCAAAATGCATTTGCTACTACTCAGCATGGATGCCGATGAAATCGATTGGATTTTACCGTTTCCCCACCACCCACAGGCCGAATCGCCGAGTTGAAGAGCCTGGTTTATGCACCCCCAACAGGGGTGGGGGTGAGCATCGCTTCGGCGCTTCCTTGATGAGTGAGTTGCGCATGGCTGTCCATGGCAGAGGAGATTTCCAACCGCCTCGGCGGCTGCACCTCACCATATCTGCTGCAGCATGCCACCAATCCGGTGGCCTGGCAACCTTGGGATGAGCAGGCCATCGAACTGGCGAAGAAACTCGACCGCCCGCTACTGGTCTCAATTGGCTATGCTGCCTGTCACTGGTGTCACGTGATGGAGCACGAGTCTTTCGATGATGAGGAAATTGCGGCGATGATGAATCAGTCATTCGTGTGCATCAAGGTCGACCGCGAGGAGAGCCCGGATGTCGATGCGCTGTACATGACCGCATGCCAGATAACCACCGGTGGCGGGGGTTGGCCACTGAATGTCTTCGTCGAGCCGAATACGCTCAAACCATTCTACGCCGGCACCTACTTTCCGCCGCAATCTCGCTATGGTCGCCTATCATGGCGGCAACTGCTCGAGGGCGTCGCCTCGGCCTGGCAGAATCAACGTCAGGAGATTCTCGATTCGTCGCAGATGATAACCGAGCAGATACAGAGATCAGCGAGTGGTGCTGCGTCATCACAGGATGTCGAAACACTGGTCGAGCAGGCCATTGCCGCGGCGATTAATCACTCCAAGAACAACTACGACCACGTCAACGGTGGCATTGGAGGGGCACCGAAGTTCCCACACCCGATGGAGATGGAGGCCCTGCTGAGGGCTGGTGAATATGACCATGTTGCGCTTTCGTTGGACCTGATGGCAAGCCGCGGTCTGTTCGACCACCTGGCCGGTGGCTGGCACCGGTATTGCGTCGATGCCGGATGGGTGGTTCCCCACTTCGAGAAGATGCTGTATGACAACGCCCTGATGCTGGCACTGCACGAGAAGGCGCGCCGGCGCGGCGTCGGTAGCCACAACGACCGGGTGATTAGACTGACATTGGAATGGCTGGCCAATGAGATGCTCGACCCCGATGGTGGTGTGTGGTCGACTCTCGACGCGGACTCGCTGGGCGAGGATGGTAAGTCCGAGGAAGGGGAATTCTACCTTTGGAGGCCGGAACAGGCCGAGGATATGCTCGCCTGCGAACGGTTCGGCATCACCGAGCAGGGAAACTTCGAGGTTAGTGGAAGAAGCGTGCTGTCGCTGCATGAGGTCGAGGGATTGGAAGATGATGAAGACATACGTCATCACCTGCTCAAGAAACGCTCAAAGCGGGCTCGCCCGGGCACCGATGACAAAGTCCTGACCGCCTGGAACGGCATGCTCCTGGTCGCCTGCGCCGAACTACCCGAAGATGAGGCGAAGAGAATAGGCCAACACATCTGCAAGGAGTTTCTCACCCGGGAAGAGGTCATTCGCACCCGCCGGGGGGATACTCTGGGAGGGCCGGGTTTCCTCGATGACCACGCCTGGTCGGCACTGGGGCTGCTGCGCTGGGGGATACGCTGGGATGATGAGCAATGTCAGCACAAAAGTCTTGAGATGACCGGTCGATTACTGGAAATCTTCACCGACCCCGATGGTGGTTTCTGGATGACCAGCTCTGAGCATACCAAACTTCCCGTGCGACAGAGGTCGGTCTCTGATTCCGCCATTCCCGGGGCTACTGCGGTGGTGGTTGAACTGCTGCGAACCCTGTTATTGCTGTGGCCCGACCACAGCCGAGCCGATGAGTGGAGACAGGCTGGGGAGAAGGCGATTCTCGCACTCGGCGATGACCTGGTCGCCAGAGCCGGCGGTCATCAGGCACTGGTCAGCGCCGCCCAGGGATTGGTCGAGCCGGGTCAGGTCTGGTTCATCCATCACGATGGAAAGGAGCCGGATGAGGTCGAGAGCCTGAGGAGGGCCGCCGATTGGAATCAGATTGTCGTCTCCAGTAGTAGTCCGCTTGGAGACAAGCAGCGCGGTGAGGATGAATGGGTGGGGTGGTTGTGCGAAGGGATGACCTGCAGGCCATCCACAACCAATCCAGATGACCTCATCTGGAAGAGCCTGGCGTAGTACTCCACCCTGCCCCTGTCGGGGGCGCTTCTATTCGTAGCGCTCGTATTGCAGGAAGGCTTCGGCGATTTTCGGTCTTCCTACCAGAAACGCCTGGTTCTGGCATAGGTGATTTCGGCATTATGAATCGCCTCAAGAAGTGCGTCGCGCTGATTCGGCTGCACCCGACGCAGGATTCGGGTGGTGGTGGTCTCACCGATTCCCCGACCCATCAGGCAGATTATCGCCTCAAGGCCGCGCCGACGCACCGCCTCGGCATTGCGCATGGCGCGGTCGCGTTCCTTCTGCTCGGTTGAGTTCACCAATTCCTCAAGGTCTGAGCGCAGGCGCTCCGGGGCGCAGGCAAGCATTCTTCCACCACATAGACAGACCTGTTTCTTCATATCGTATTTTGCCAGACGGAAGGTCTGGGTACGCTGGCAGGCAAGACAACACAGTACCGCTCGCTCATTCATCAGCCTTCCTTCCAGCCGCTCGCGCACCTGTTTATTCGACCAGTTCGGCAAGAGCAGGTCTTTGCCGGCCTTGCTCGACAACCCGAGAACGCCAGGGGGGGTTATCTCCAACTTGAACAGGCCATTCTGCAGTGCTGAAAGCACATCGGCAGCACCCGCAACATCCATCCGCTCGTGGAATAATTTACTCAGCACCTCCTGCATCACCATCGTCCCACGGTAGCGCCGGACCAGAGAGTGCAGGTTGATTCTACGCGGGTCAACCCCACTGCGAAGGACCCCCAACACCTTGGCCACCTGGGCAAATCGCCATCTCACCTGTCGGCTGTTGGGCATGGTCACACTGAGCAATCCCTCAAGTGCATCGGGGGGAGTTGTCATCAGCCATCCGACCACTTCCTCGGGGGTGATAGCAGCCTGTAATCCGATTCGCGTCGGCTCGACCACAATCCTTCCCAGGGTCCCGGTCCTGGTGCTGGCCATCGCCTGTAGGAGATGTGCCAGGGCCTCGTTGATGCGACTACCCTGACAGGAATTGACGATCACCGCCTCGTGACGGCGCTCGATGGTGATGATGCGGTCGGTCGGCACCGTGCCGCTGGCCTCGAGATGGGTGTTTACAGCCTCGAAAATCTGCCCGAGGGCTTCGGAGTCGAGTGGATAGTCTTCCAGTTCCAAGCCGGTATCAGCGACCAGTCCGGCGATATCGAGTTGTCCTCGCACTGTGACATCGGAAAAATCCGGAGGTACCCACCCCGACTCCTGAGCCACCAGGCCGCGCAGATAACCGATTTCCCGGGCGACTTCAGGTGGGGTCGGCGGTAGTTCTCCCGACCAGACCGGGGCCTGGGCATGGTCGCTGACCGGGGCGACCAGCAATTCCTCCTTTTCCGGGTCGGCATCGATTATCGTCCAGGTCCTGCCGGCCATCACGAATCGGCGTTTGGAGCCGTCCTCATCCTCACCCGAATCATTGAGCGAGAGTACGAAGGCCTCGTCGACATTGCCGAGGCTACGTCGGGTGACCGAATCACGCACCCGGTACATCGAGCGATTGGGTATCATTGAGAGATGATTCTGCACCCATTCACGGGTGCGCCCGGCCGGGGCGAACCAGCCGCCCTCGAGTCCGGGCGGGATCGGCACTTTCAGGCGGGTGTGGATTGCGTCAATCTCGCCGCTCTCGGGATTCCTGCGCGGCATTTCCCCAGGCAGGGTGATTCCCTGTTTGGTCGCTTCGGCATGAGCCATATCCCAAGCCGCCTTGCCCCAATCCCACCACGGTGTCTTGTGCGGGTCCTCGACCACCCGCAATAACCAGCCATCGGCCAAGATGTTGGCCAACTCGATGGTATCCTGGCGCCGCCATCCGGCAAATTGTGGTGATGCAGAGAGGATTTCACTGGCTGAATCGATGGTCATAATTTTGTGACTGTGCGCCATCAAGATGAGTTGATTGGCGGCGACCGAGAGCGGTCGGTCACGCCATTCGATCGGCTCGATTTGTCCTGCCAATGCCCGGCGGGCGATGACCGCCGATTCGGAGATGTCGTCGACTTCCCACGACAACAGGTCTCCGGCGCCGATTCCACCCAGCCTGTGGTCGGCACGGCCGACCCGCTGTAACATCCGGTCGACCGAGCGGGGTGAGCGTAGTTGCACGATGTGGCGCACACTGCCGACATCGATTCCCAATTCGAGACTGCTGGTGCAGACCAGCCCGTGCAGGTCGCCACGCCGCAGGTCGTCCTCCATCTGCTTACGGGTCTCGGTCGCCAGACTACCGTGATGGACGCCGATTTTCAGTTCGGGGGATATTCCGGTCAAGCGCTGGGCCACGGTTTCCGCGGCATTACGGCTATTGACGAAAACCAGACAAGGATGCTTCTTGCTGAGAATATCGGCCAGACGGCGAAGACAGGCATAGGCTCTGGTCGACAATCCGAGTTCGAGCGCATAGGATTCATCCTCAGGCATCGGTGGCTCACAACCGACCGAGAGTTCGGTGCCACGCTGACCGGTGACAACGATTGCCGATGTGGTTGGGGATAGCCACTCTGCGACCTGGTCGGGGTTGCCGACCGTCGCCGACAGACCGACCCTCTGCACCGTTCGCCCAGCCAGCCTCTCAAGTCTGGTGAGGCCTATCGATAATTGCCAGCCGCGCTCACCAGCGATCAGCTCGTGCACCTCGTCGATCACGACCGCCCGCACATTGGCCAACAGCGCCCGCAGGCGATGCCCGGTGAACATCAGTTGGAAGGTCTCGGGGGTGGTCACCAGCAGGTGGGGAGGCTTGCGCACCTGCTTAGCCCGCTCGCTCTGAGTGGTATCGCCATGCCTGACACTCACCGCCAGCCCGACCTCTTTGCCGACCTCGACCAAGCGTCGGTCGACATCGCGATTCAGCGCCTTCAAGGGGGTGATGTAGAGTATCGCCAAGGGTGGCCAGTCCTCGACCAGACAACGATTGAACAGCGGCAGAACCGCGGCCAAAGTTTTGCCGCTGCCGGTGGGAGCGACCAGCAGTCGGTCTTCTCCCGCACAGATATCTGCCATTCCAGCTTGCTGAATGGGTGTCGGCGACCAACCACGAGCCGAGGCGAGCGCTGCCAACTCCGGCTGTAACACCTCCCATCCCAGTTCTTCTCCTCGCGCGCGCGAAACCAAACCAAGTCCCCGAACCACTGAAGGGGACTGCATCACGCTTCAACTTTCGGCCTCGAGGAGAAGAACTTTGATTCATTACCCAATGACCTTCGTTTTCAACCAATAGAGCAGTCCGACGATGCCGAGTGTGGCAACGATGATGCCGAACCACTCGACCGTGCTGTAGGGCTGGTCGACCCGGACCTCGGTGTCGAAGGTCTTGCTGTGGAAGGTGCCGTCCTCATCCTCCCACTCGATGCGAACCACCAGGTCGTCACCAGTGCTCATATCGAACTTGACGTAGTGAGAACTGAATCCAGCACCATCGGGATTGGCCGCCAGTGCGGTCTGATTGCTGCATTGCTGGGCTACACATACGCGGAAGCCGGCGACCAATGCGCCCTGATTGTTCACCCAGACGATTACCGCAACCTCACCCGGCGCCACCACCCATTCATCGACATCGACGACAGTCACATTGACGATGGAGAGATCGAGAACCGACAACGGATAGACATTAATGTCGTAGGAATGATTCTCGGCACGGTTGCCCGAGGTATCCTCGGCCAAAATCTTGAGTTGGTGGAAACCGACCGCCAGCGGGCCGATTTCAAATTCACGAATCGCCGCCCAGCCGACATCCTGAAGTTCCGAAATGGGTTCATCATCGACCACCGCCCACCAGCGTACATCGGTGACAGCATCGATATCATCGAAGGATTCGTTGAGGTCGACGCGGATGGTCTGGCCGACGCGCGCCGGGCTGGAACCGGTGACCAGGAGGTCATCCACCCAGAGATTGATCTTGGTGGTCGGGGGAGTGTTGTCGAACAGGCGCACGGTCCACGAGCGCAGGGCGGTGTGGCCGGCATCATCGGTGACTGTGAGATTGAGAATGAAGGTGCTGTTCTGCTTGGCGAAGTGGCGGTCGGGCAGAGGGTCGTCATAGCCGTTGATCTGCGGCCCTTGATAGAATACCGTCGATATCGTCGCCCCGGCCTGCCACCAATCAGCGGTCTTGTTAGAACTCCAAAGCAGGTCCGGATTGGAGGTGAAGTCATCGCCGACAACCGCATAGAAGGCCAACCTCTCACTCGAGGGTATGGAGATGGTATCACAGTTGAGGATGTTCTCCAGTGCCACTTCAAGGTCGTCGCCACCACATCCCACGGTGGCATTCACCCAGATCATCACCGGTGCCGCGGCATCCAGGCCCCAGGTATGGTTGGTCGAAGTGGACTGGGCGTGGAAATCTATGCAGGAGAATTCTGCCACCATATACTCTCCCGGTTGCCAGGCCTCGACCATGTTCGGCTCCAAGATGACCACGACACCATTTGCAAGATATGAGCCCGAAGGGGTGGTGAAGTTCCAACCACACTCGGTAGTCACCAGACCCGCATCCTGCACCGAGCCGGAAAAGACGAAGGGGGCAGCCCAGCGAATCGCCACCGCTTCTACATCCGGTTGGGTGATGGCGACCACCGGCGCGGTATTGGGCGCGATGGTGACGGTGTAGGTGCCGCTTTCGGTCACGTTCTGGAATACCGTGAAATTGGTCGGGTTACCAATGACTTCAACCTGGTCCGGCGACCAGCGGTATTCGACCGGGGATTGGGTGGTTACCGTCAACGGGGTTGAGTGCATGGCGCCATCAGCCTGATTCACCGCCAGCAGAGCCGAGGGCAGAAACCCACGATTTACGCTGACTGCGCCATTCTCATTCCATTGCCAAGTCGAATTCAGTCCTACCGCTTGCGGCAGGTCAGCAGACAGGTTGACGTCGCTGAAAGTGATTCCAGCGGAACTGGAAAAGGAATTATCGTCCAACCATACTCGACCATCCAAGGTGGATAGGTTCTGCGCCGAGAACAGGTCGGCAAAGGCCTGCCACTCGGATGAACTGAGATTGCTGTCATTATCTCCCAGATGCAGGTCAATCTGTTGGTCGAGGCGCAAACTGGAATTATTCAGCAGGTTACTGCCGACTGCCAGGTTCGATGCGAGACTGGCCGACCAGGTGCCATTCACAGTTGTGGTGGCTGAGAAGTTTCCGACCAAGGCCAATGTTGCTGAAGTTGTCGCGGTTGAGATATTCGTGGTGACATCACCCGAGCCATTGTCACCCGAGCCATTGTCACCCGAGCCATTGCCACCATTGTCGCCCGAGCCATTGGAATCATTACCATCCCGGGACGATACCCCGGATTGGGCTGACCAGTCCGTCACCGACCAATCCTCAGGAGAGAAATCGTTTGCGGGCAGAGTGGTCAAGCCGCCGGCTGGAATACTGGACAGCAAGATGAAAATCAATAATATTGCTCGGTTACGCATTTTCCCAATTCCCTTTTCTCCTCGCCGCTCGCCTACCATAACTATCTTGACCTTCCAATCGGTTACTCGCTGAAGATGATTTCAACCGGTTTTCTCGCTACCTCAAGAGGCAGCATTCGGTGCTCTGGCAGGGCCTGTGCAACCTTGGCCCGCACCTCTGGACTACCATGGAAGAGGATGAAACCACCGCCACCGGCGCCGAGTAATTTACCCCCGGTGGCGCCGCAGTTGCGCACGGTAGAGTATAATTCATCGATTTCCGGCAGAGTGATTCCACTGGCCAATTGCTGTTTCAACTCCCAGCCTTCGTGCAGCAGGTCACCGACCTGCTCAAGGTCACCGACCAACAGTGCATCCCGTGCTTGGCGCGCTTGGTCGCACATCCGCCCCAGTTGGGCGGTGTGGTCGGCGGTTTGCGCACTCTGTCTTGCCAGCAGTTCAGCGGCTGAGCGGGTCTTGCCGGTATAGAGCAAGGTGAATTCCTCGCCCATCCGGGCGATTATCTCATCGCTGAGTTCAAGCGGCTCGACTACGATCGAGCCGTCGGGCAGGAAACGAATGTGATTGACACCCCCGACAGCACAGCCGTACTGATCCTGGCGGCCGATCGGCTGGCCGAGAATCTCGATTTCTATCTGACAGGCCTGCTCGGCCAAGGTGAGGGCCGAGACCGACTTGCCAACGTATTCGTAAAGGGCTGAAAGCAGACCTACGGTGACCGCACTTGAGGATCCCAGCCCGGTACCCCGTGAAGGGATGTCGGCGATGGTGGTTATCTCGACTCCCCCCCTCACTCCGACCATGCGCATGGCCTCCCGGACCAACTCGTGTTGTAGGTCCTCAAAGTCCTGCACGATCTCGGTTTTCGAGTATGAGAGACGGATATCATCATCGAAGCGCTGGTTGACGGTGACGTGGATATAGCGTGCCAGTGAGAGTGAGGTCACGCAACCTCCCTCAGAGCTGTTCTCGTAGTACGCAGCCAGGTCACTACCACCACCACAGAATGACACCCGCAGAGGCGTCCGGCTAATCATCATCGCACCACTGCGAGCGCCCGTCACTTTTCAAGCCACCCCTGTGGGGTGAAGTTGACAGGTCATTCGTGGTCCCAGCCCCGAGGCAATGGTTATGGTGGGTCGCGGCCGTCAATTGGGGAAGGGGGGTTGCCGTGGCCAGTCTCATCACGATGGACGACCTCAGCAACGAGGACATTCTGGCGGTCCTGGACGATGCTGAGCGACTGCTTCCAGTCGCCAGAGGACAGGCCTACCTACCACTCTTACAGGGCAAATTGCTGGGGAATCTGTTCTTCGAGCCCTCGACCCGAACCCGAATGTCGTTCGAGACCGCGATGAAACGACTGGGCGGCGATGTCATCAACCTCGGTGATGTCTCTTCCTCGTCGCTGGTGAAGGGCGAGACCCTGTACGATACCATTCGCATGGTCGACGGCTACGTCGACATCATCGCCATGCGCCACCCCCGTCAAGGTGCGGCGCAATACGCTTCGGACTCGGCCGAGGTACCGATTCTCAACGGTGGCGACGGTGCCGGCCATCACCCGACCCAGACCTTGCTCGATCTGTTCACCATCCGTCAGGCGCACGGCACCATCGAGGGACTGAATGTGGCCCTGGTCGGCGACCTGCGTTTCGGCCGCACGGTCCACTCCCTATCCCATGCCCTGGTGCGATTAGGCTGTTCGCTGACCTTGGTCAGCCCCGACAGCCTGCGCATGCCGAGTGAAATCATCGACGACCTGCAGGCGCTCGGCGCCACCATCATCCAATCCGAAGATCTGGCCGTGGCGATTCCCTCTGCCGACGTCATCTATATGACGAGAATCCAGAAGGAGCGCTTTCCCGATGAGGACGAATACCAGCGCGTCGCCGGCGTCTTCAAATTGGCTGCCGCCGACCTCGCCCCAGCCAAAGGGGGAATGATAGTGATGCACCCACTGCCCCGGGTCGACGAAATAGCGCCGGATGTCGATGCGACCGTACACGCCCGCTATTTCGAGCAGGCTTTCAACGGTGTGGTGACACGGATGGCACTCATCTGTCGCCTACTCGACATCGCGGTTCCCGCGGTTCCCGACGCCGGCACCAGCACCGACAGCGGAGGTGAATCCTGATGCCGAGCGAAATGTCGATGCGCCGGGTGACGGCCATCAACAATGGCACCGTCATCGACCATATTCCCGCCGGTTGTGCCATCACCGTGCTGAAGATGTTGGGGGTCGATGGTGGACGCGCCACCCCGGTAACATTGGCGATGAATGTTCCGAGCGAGAAAATGGGGCTCAAGGACATCGTCAAGATCGAAGACCGTGAAATCAGCCAATCAGATCTGGATAAATTAGCGCTGGTGGCACCCGAGGCCTCGGTGTCGATTATCCGCGCCTATTCGGTAGCCGAGAAATTACAGGTCAACCTCGGTGAAGATGTCGTCAATGTCGCCGCCTGTACCTTTGCCAATTGTGCTTCACACGGGCCTCGTGAACCGCTTCCGCACCGCTTGGTCGTGCACGGTCGTGATCCCTTGCAACTACGTTGCCACTACTGTGGTCGGGAGCAGGATATGGACTCGATAGTCGATAATCTCCTCTAGGCACACCCCCCCCTCGACACAGACCTTCCACTGCCACCAGTATGCCACCCCAGCAATCCGGCCCAGCCCAAACAGCCCAAACAGCCCAAACAGCCCAAACAGCCCAAACAGCCCAAACAACCCAAACAGCCCAAACAGCCCATCTGGCCCATTTTCAACTCAACGGCCGAGTCCAGCCAACATCAGGACGAGCAGTGCTGTCGTCAAGTAGTCCCAGCCTGGCCAATCCAATCCATCATCTCACAGGCCTTGCAGACCTCGCCACTGGTCATCGAGCCGCAACGCTGACAGGAATTTGCCGAATGGTCATCGAACCCCCCGGGGTATGCTGTGGCATGTAATTCCTTGAGCCGCTCGGCGATGTGTAATAACCCGTGCCTACTGCCTGGTACATCGGCTTCGAGAGCGGCGATGAATTCACGGTGGCGCTGGCGCAATGCACCGCGGGCGTACGGGCATTCGTCGTGGAAGAACGGCAGTCCCAGATGCATCGCATAGGCGTGTACCTCCTGCTCGGGAACCCATTGCAATGGTACGATTCTAGGGGCGATTCCAGCCAGTGGGCGAGAGGTGTGCGGGGCTAGGCGCAGGGTACGGTCAAGGTCACCCTTCTGCATATTCATCAACACGCTCTGCGCCATGTCGTCGAGGTTATGACCGAGTGCAATGATGTCGGCGCCGCTCACCTTGGCGAGGTGATTCAGACCAGAGCGACGAAATACACCGCAGAATGAACACGGTGCCATTCCCTTTGCTTCACCGTGCTGTTGGCGAATCGTCGGTAGTAGTTCGACCACCTGGTCCATTTCCTCGAACCCGAGTTCAGGATACGAGGTGGTGATGAACTCGATACCGAGACTATCGGTGAGTTTTCTGGCGTATTCCATCGACGGCGAGCGGTAATCGGCAATTCCCTCATCGACGCAACCGGCGACGATGCGAACATCCGGGCGTTTGCCGAGCAGGCCGTGAATTCGCTCCAGTAATACTGCAGAATCCTTGCCGCCGCTGATGGCGACCAGAATCGTCGTCTGGTCTTCTTTTCCCTTCCTCTCAGCACTTTTCGGCAAGGTGAGTTGCCGGCGTAATGTGCGGGCGACGCGCTTGCGCACCGAATCAACCAGATGGGTACCGCATAAAGTTCGGCCCGAATATTCCTGATGCAGAATCGCTGGCTTGTCGCAACTGTCACAACTCGGGACTTCCAAGCCACCTGCCATGTGCCTGCGACCGGTGTTGTGAACTTGACCTGTTCGGTGCTGAAATGAGGTGTGGAAATCGTCGTGATAACCCAATTGGAAAAAATCTTTTCCCAATTGAACTTAAAGTTGGCGACACCGCCGATGCCAGAACTTCTTAGACTACGGTTTATGCGTATGGTGGCAAGTGCTTTTTGCTCACTCGCGACGAGTATCTCAGGTGCGGGAATAGTGCAAAAATGGACTTATTATCGGATATCTTGGAATAATGCAGTTGGAGATTTGATTTACCCTGCCAAAACGGCCTATAAGGCCGTGGATTCCCGAAACTTCTTGAAGGGCCCCGAAACATCGGATGAAACTGAGGGTGCGTATGCTACAACGGCTGGTGGCGGGATTCTGTCGAATCAAGGGGGTGCGAGGGGTAACTCTGCTCGATGCCCAAGGTTTCCATGTGGTAGGATTTGCCAATGTCGATGACTTTGTCCAAGATACCGATAATGCCGCTACCTGTCTACACATGGCTGAGACCATCGCAGCAGAACACAACCTCGGTAATGTCGACCAATTGTGGATTGAATCCGACAATGGAGTGATGGTCATCGCCAATCTGGCGGCCGGCCACACGCTCCTGCTGTCCGGTGATACGACCCCGAACCTCGGCCGACTGCGCCACGAAGTGAACAAGGCAAGGCCGGCGTTCGCTGAACTTGTATAGGTGAGATTATGTTTGAACTACCCCAAGGCGAGCCCGTTGAAGAAACTGCAGACCTCTCGGTAGGTGCTCTGCAGATGCCATTTGATTACGGGGTGATTTCACATTATTCAGGGCGGCGGAAAACACCGATCGGGCACCGTCTGGTGTGCGATGGATTAGTTGTTGGATGGCTGGCCGAAAGTGGTGAAAGAAACATCTTCGTGGCCGGCAATGCGGCGCGTGCCAAATTGATGCAAGTCGCCAATTCCGCCAAGATTCGTTCGACCGCCTCGCAGTGGAGAAGAACTGATTTGGCCACTGTCATCGCCAAGATACCCGAAGCCTTCCCCGATACCACCAAACTCGGTGCCCTGATGCCGGGTAGCGCCGACATCTACACCCTTGATCCTGCCGACATCGCGGCATTGGCGATCGACCTGGCGCATCGAGCCTCGGTCTTCGGTGCGTTGGCGTTCGAGGATGGAATGGTCATTGAATCGAGCGGTGAACTACCTTGTTCACCCAAGGATCTGGCGACCATGGCGCAGGAACAACTCAACCATTTCGATGCGATGCGCACGGACCTCGGCCTGGGTACACTTCTGCGCACCAGCATGTGGCTCGATGACGGGGTGCTGCTCTTGGTCGGTGCCGGAACTGCGACCCTCGGTCTGTGGGTCAAGCACAGTGCCGACCATCAGTCGATAATCGCTAACGCGGTAGCGCTGATCGAAGCCGGTCGCCAGAGCACTGAGGTAAGTTCCGATGAACCGCTACCGGAAGGT
>JAPOGE010000052.1:13817-14056 GCA_028283345.1 Candidatus Poseidoniales archaeon | reverse complement strand
CATGAAGAGGTGTTAATAATTCTCAACACGTTACCGCTTCCTACCACGAGTAATTCACCATCTGAAGAAAATGTCTGATGCATGGCACCTTGGACTTCACTTAAGTTCTGATATAATGTCCAATGCTCAGATGAGTTGACAGTTTCAACAGTCTCCATACTAGGAGGTATATCGTTAATTTCGATATTAGTTTCCGTCGACAAATAAGAGATTTGGAAACTCATTATTGTAAATAATTC
>JAPOGE010000052.1:0-13807 GCA_028283345.1 Candidatus Poseidoniales archaeon | reverse complement strand
ATGAGTATTGCTTTCTCTCTTGCCTCCATGTACCTCCCAAAAGATACTATGAGATTAAAGTATTCAAGTTCTGAAAGGTTCTTATCAGTTGGTCGCAGAGGGTAGGGTCTGTATCGACCCACTGCAAGCCCATTGCATTGCATAGAAAAATACAGAGTGGGTTCGGATGAGAATTGCTATTTTCTCTTCGATTCTCTAATTTTCTCTATTAAATATCTTCCTTGATTAACAATACCCCAATAATCACATCCAAGGGCTCGTGATATTTCTCGAATACCATCAAGTAAGTCATTTTCCCACCGATCCACTCGCTCATGGTAAGGAACTCTTGTTTTTTTCTTGCGAGGTAAAAATCTATCTGGGTAATAATATTCTGTAAATGGTATGTTATCTTCACTGTCTCTGCTTATTGTACCCCCCATCTTTAACCCGCAGTGATTACAGTATCTGATATGATTATGAACATCAGGAGTAGCTTTCTTTTTACAACCACTACATATATTCGTATTCCTTGATGATCTTGGCTCTAGTACCTTTGGGACGAAATAAGAATATATTTGAAAATATTTTCCCTGTGCAGATTCAAAAGTAGGATAAGTAACCAATATTCTATTGGCAAGTTCTTCATTATTTCTTGTTGGATTATTTAGTCCCAGGTAATACTCATTACCAAGAATGGCTAAAGCAATTGCTTGCCCTGCCTTTGTCCAGCTATTTCCACGTCCGTGAACTCCCGGGATAATTCGACTTATTCGAGGTTCACCATGCAATCCTTTTCTTTTGTCGATTACCATTATTCGAAACCAAGTAATATTGATCTGATGAGTAATATGTCTAGACAAACCACCTCTTCGGCACAGCAAATCTTCGAGTTTCTCGATTTGGCTAATCAACTTTTGATTGTTTCCAGATGTATTTCCTCTTAACTTATTATTAAGATTATCAACTAATTGTTGATGCTCTGAATCTTTACGTGTCCACCATTGAGAAATAAAATCATTCATCTGATTTTTCCATTTCCCGGTGAGTATTAAATCGAAATTGACGACTAGCGATCTTTTTCTTGACTGCTTCAACGCTAGATTAAATTCTGCGGATTCTGCTTTTGATAGTCCCCCATCAACTTCATATCGACTGTGGTCATACACAGAAATACGAGAAAATTTTTCTAAATAATTTCCCCAATTTTTGTAATGATAATTTTCGCTGAGACGCAAAATAATACCGAAGAATAGGCGCTTATATCTTGATGACCAAGATTTTTGTCTTGTGTATAGGAAATTCTGGCATTCATGGCTACCACCTTTTCGATCCAGATACATAGACAATTTTGATCTTGAATCGTTGATTTCATCGTACATTGAATCAAGCAATACACCTAGTCGTAATGATTTGAAACTCGGCCGCTTCTTACTCATCAAAAAACCTATCTCGCATTACTACTTAAATTCATCAATAACTGGTTTTTTGGTCTGTTTTTCAGCGTTATGCGTTTGTAAAACTCAGTAATTATTCAACTATTATGGCACTAAGTACAGCGTTTTATTGATAGTAAAACTGACCACCCAAAGGTTGTATTCCCCCCGAGGGGGAAGCAGAAAATATTAGGTGAAAAATATGCAAGAAAATATGACCCCAGACCCAGTAAAGAACCTAGCCGTCAGGCTACCCGCATTGAGCGAAAGCGACGTTGAGTTCGCGACCACGAACACCGCCCTATCATGGGCCATTTTCTGGCTATCCGAAGAGAATGTCGGCCTTGTACAAGTTTACCCAGAGTACGGGTTGACCATGCAAGGCGTTACCACCAAAATGGCCCGCTGCATCATGGTACTTGACCACCCTGAATGCCTGCTGACACTTCAGCAGATGCGCGCTACCTTCCGCTTCTTGAAGGCTAAGCTCGAAGTGGGCACATGCACCGTGATCCGCGACGCGGAAATCAGTGGGCGCGGCTCCGAGGGCAACCTCAACACTGACTCGCCAACCAGCCCTGCTGATGGTGCTACCGCAGTAATCGGGATGGAGGTGGCCTGAATGGGCACCTCCACCTCCCCTTCAGAACAATACGACAACCCCACTGCTCGATACGTCTACGTCAGGATGTGCAGTTACCACAGAGGCCTGAACTTGAGCCACAAGTGCAAGAATGAGCAAGCGTGCGCTCGTGCCGGACGCCTCGCCGCATGGCTTGAAGGCATGATCGAGGAATCGGAGGAGTGGTTTGTCATGAATTTGAATTACGTTTCCAATAGACCAGGAGAAGAGTGGAGAAATGCCGAAAACTCGCTCCGAATAGCCCTTAGTGGCATCAGGGAGATGGTCTGAATGTGGATATTTTCCACCCATGGATTTCTCAGCATCGTTCAGCACAAGGACATGCCCGATTACTTCCAGGTCAGATCGAGAACGCCGGTTCCGCTTGAGGAATTGTGGCCCGAGCAGTCCATCGAAGTCATTGAATGGGCTGATTACAGATACAGAATTACAATTCTGAAGACTGAAGTTTTGTCGGTATTAATTGACACCATGGGCGAAATAGATTACACTAGTTTCAAGGACCGATGCCTTATGGTACAGCGAAACGGCATATACGATTATCATCATGTACTGGGACAAATATGGGAGATAATGCATGACTATCAGGCGTCGATGGAATAATGGATTGGTGAGAAAATGAGTGAAGAAAATAATGATGAATGGAAACCGGATGAAAAAACCATTGAATGGGCGAAAGAACATCTTTCGCAAATTGCAGTTGGTGGCGTCTGGGCACCCGAAGGTTGTGGTGTAACTTACCATAAACAAAGTGAAGATACATACGCACTGATGAAATTGATGGAGCATCCATCAGCATTAGAGCATCATCGTAAAATGACTAAAATGATGGAAGCGGTAGATTATACCGTATTAGAAGGTAATGGCGTAGAGTATGTACAACCACCATTGAATGCTGAGGATGCGGCGAATAAGGAGCATATGCATAGGCAAGAGATGACGCAGACATGGACTTGTAGTGGGTGCGATTTCCCATTGGCTAATTTTGAATTAGAGAATCGTATTGATACATTCATAGAAGACAAGGAGATATTATCATCAAATGGCGATACACAAAATGTGGAGATATGGACGTGTGAAATTACTTGTCCGAAATGTGATAAGAAAATTAATATTGACCCCGATGATTTCCACTTACTGGCAGGTGATGATTTATTTATGCGATGGACTAACAGTGAACATACTCGATTCATGGCTTTGAATAGAAGTATGTTACGTGAATTGGTGGATGCGGGCGGTAGTCCCATAGTCATAGGAAGTTTTAGTCCCGATACTAATGAGAAAATGCCGCCGTGGATGTGGGGGGTTTGCGTTGTTAGCCTTGAGGCAATGGAGTCCGAAAAAGAGTGATAGTTCAAACTCACAAGCGTCCGTACCTCGGTGCAAGCACCTCACTCTTCTTCTCCCGCCATAGCAGAGATTGATTCGTTGCCACGACTCTTGGACATACTCCAAAGTACAAATGGTATACTCCAGAAGATACCTCCAATAGCACCTAACATGACGATAGTTGCCAATGTTTCCAAGTTGCTGTTCGGTGCTCCGAAAGAGACGCCTAATACCGGTATCAGGAAAGTAAGGTATGCTACTGTAATTAAATGCTTCAAACTAGGTTCACAACACCCGCTCATCTTCGATATTTTTTGACACCAAATGCTGATACCAACGGAATTCCAATTACAACTAATAATGCTGACTGCCAATGGTACATTACCGTGATTATATTTCCATCTGAATCATGACCAAGTGGAATATGAGAAATAACCGTCATTAACAATCCAACAAATGTTCCGGTTAATACTCCTGCCAGGAAAATGGTTTTCCAATTCATATCAACCACTAATGCCTCTGAACAAGCGTACTCTTGTGAAGAATATGGTCATTCCGTGCTCGCACCGGGGTCTGCAGCGGGCAAGCGTCCAGAACCAATGTTCCCGGGAAAAACTTCTCAATTCCCGAGTATAGACGCACAATGTTCCAGGATAGCTGCATTTTCAAAGGTCTTTGCCGGCCAGCCAATGTCTCTCCATCACCTTTCCATCCGTACTGTATATCCAGGTCTCGGTGCGCGGTCGCCAGAATACCGAACTGGCGAATGAGATGACCAGTCCCCCGAACAGCAGGTTGGCCCACCCAGAGACGGCGTAACTGTTGAAACCACGCAGCACTGGAATCGCAAATGACGGGATTATTCCTACCACCAAGGCGATAATCGCTTCGCGCTTGAACAACCGTGCCGCATCAATTTCTTCGGGAACGAGCAGGCAATCTCCGACCACTGTCGGGCTGACAACCTCTGGTATGAACATCAATCTGAATACCATTCCCTCCTGACCATTCTTCACCGGTGCCTGAGACTTTACTGAGAAGCCGGCCTTGGTCGGGTGCGCCTTGCGCGAAATTCTGTACAGCCGCATCATCGAGTGGGGATTGGTATCCATCCTAGGCCGGCCATCGGTCGGCGCCCCGCGATGGTTGGCGTGCGGGTGGTCAGCCAACAATTCCTCCTTTGCCATCGGCACCGAGATGCCTAATTGTACCTCAGCGTGCATCCACTCGGATTCGCTCGGCAGGCGCCAATCCCCTTGTTGGAAGTTACCAGCATCTGCGGCCGCGGCTTGGCCCACCTTGTCGAGGAACTCTTCGATTTCATCCCATGACTTTCCCTCGACCGGAGAATCGGGCTCGGTTGGCTCATCCTCTCCCATGGCAAGTGCCCATATCTTGCGATCAACCAATTCTGTTGCGACCCAGCGCTCGGGCAATCTGACTTCGTGGCGAGGGCGCTCACTACCATAGGGCAGAGCTCCCTTGTCACTGCCTAGGAGAATCGAGCCCGCACCCAGCCTGGTCAGGGAAATCCCGAATGGGCCTGTGATGGAGTCCTCGGTATCGGAGGGGAGGTTTGGCAAGTTATTGTCACAGGCGAGAGCATCTTGCCCGCTTTCCCGTGCCAAGTTATCACTCATGCCTGTAGTGTCGCCTCAACCCGTTGATACCAGGCAAAACCGGCCTGATGGTCGCGCAGTTGTGAGAATTGCGGGTAAGGGGAGATCGAACGCATGTAGCCGAAGGCGATGAAGTCGACCAGATCGGGAGACACACCTCCGAAGAATTGTGCTTGGCCGATTTCACCACACCACTCATCGAGCAGGTCATGCCACAATTGTTTGGGGCTGCGGCCATCTTTCTTGACCCGCTTGCGAGCGATGAATCCCCACATTATCGGGAAACCCATCCAGGCGTAGAGGCGCTTGGAGAAAAATCCGAACTTCTCCAGTTTTGAGACCCTTGTGGTTGTCCGCAAGGCCGAGAAGAGCGAGCCGTAGAGAATCGGAATCGTCGCCTTGGAAAGGTTGGTATCGAGCCACTCAGCCCACTTCGCGGCGCGCTCTTCGGCCGGCCCATCACCTGTGACGGTGAGTTTCCCGTCGTTGTATTTGCTGTCGATATGCTTCATTATCGGGGTTGAATCGACCACCACCGTGCCATCGGCATCACGCCATACCGGGGTCTTCTTCCAGCCGTCTGCGAAGGCCAGTTGTTTCTTCTGTTTGAGGGGATTTATCTGGATATATTCAGTCTTCAATCCAATGTGCTCGACCAGTCCTCTGACCTTCCAGCAGAACGGGCAGGTGTAGAGCATGTGCATCTCGGGTAAGTCCGTCATGACCCCGCGACATGAGAGGTGTTCATGAGCCTTCGTCTGTGCTCCCGCCCTTGGCCCGCCACCCGGGTTTCCAGAATTCCAAATCATCCAAGAGAGTTATCCAGTCCTTTCCATCGGCGCGCAGGAGGTGGAATGCCCGTCTCTCAAGACCTTCGAACAACTCCTTGTCGAGGTCACCATCGCGATGTGCATCACCCCACTCAACCTGCATCTCCCGAATCAGCATGTGCCCACCAGTTGGCGAATCATAGTTACGCTCGCAGGCCTGTTGTAACTCCTCAATCCACACCTTCGTGCCCTTGATGTGCAGATTCTCGCCGGAATCAGCGGATTTCTTCTTGGTGAACGGCCACCATCCCATGGCCTCTCCTGACTTACCTGATGCTTGAGACTTCGCATGTGCAGAGGGGAGGAGATGGGGAAAACCGAGAGATTGACGAGGCCCACCCCGTCGGGAGGGCATGGCTCGGATAGTTGTCCACCTGCATGGTCGAGCCAAAGACCGCTCAGCCCGAGTCATGATTGAGGATTATGCCGGACGTGTCAAAGGCCGTGGTATCAGTATCGATGCACACACTTCAAAGTCGCTGTCGGCTGAGGATTACGAGGCCGCGCTGGTCTCAGCCAGCGGCGATTTGATTCTTTTTGATGAAGATGGAGAATCTTTGTCGAGCAAAGATTTCGCGGCTCTTGTCAAAGGGTTCGGATTGAGAGTACAGACCGTGAATCTCGCCATCGGTCCGGCCGATGGATTCAGCACTGAAATCAAGTCAGCGGCAAAGCAACTGATATCCCTGTCCACCTTGACCACAACCCATGAATTGGCCGCAGTACTCTTGCTCGAGCAACTGTATCGGGCGACAGAGCTCAATCGTGGTTCTCCTTATCACCGTGACTGAGAGGGAGGGGGAATTCGGGATATCTCCTTCGCGACTGAGAGGGGTTTTGGTACATCTTCATCGGGACTGAGATGAAACTTAGGATTAAGGATGAGGGGCGCGAGGGCGGTTCGATGGAACTACTGCTCATCGCTCTGTTTGCCCTGGTCGGGGTGGTGCAGATCTGGATGAGTGGTCGCCAACCATTCCCTGAGGTTTCACGCCAATTCGGCAGTGCCATGCTGTTGGTGACAGTGTTTTTTCTGATGGCAAATCAGGCACCGCATCCACCCAGTCTGTTTTTCATCCTCATCTCCATGACCGCAGCGGGTGGTATCGGCGTGGTCATCGGCGTGCGCCACCTTGCCATAACCCACAAGGATGTCATCGTCGCTCCGTTTGCCGGTGCCCTGATGGGGGTTGGTGCCACGGGATTATTGGTCATCGAGTGGAGTAATTTCACCACGATTTTCGAGCAGGTCACATCCTTTATTCTCATCTGCTTGCTCGGGGTTATGGAGGTCTATCTGGTCTTCAGGGGTCTGTTGATCGGCAAACTCTCTCGCTCTTGGTCGCAGGCCGGCCTGCGACAATTGCAGCGCGGTCTGATAGAAGGCGAAAAGGGCGCGCTGGGATGTTTTGAAAAGGCTTGGGATATCGAAGACGAGCACCTGAATCCGATGGCATACATCGCCTTACAGAGGATTCACGCCCACCTTGGAAATGATGCAGAAGCGGCCGAATGGGGCGAGAGATTGCAGGAATTCGGTGGTGAATCTGCAGTCGCAGAGGAATGGGTCGGCGCAATCGAATCTGCATTACCGCGTGGTTAAGAAAACTATTGGTCGATTTCCGTGGTGAATTTTCCGTATTCCGGGAACATTATGGGAATAACTTCCGAATTATCCCAAAAGGTCGGCAAATCGACGTATTAATCACACATGTAGGCGAAGGTGTTTTATGTGTCGAATCACGATATTTACCTAAGGAAGATGGGAGAATATGCAAACAAAGGAGATGCAGATGGATTCGGAAGGACAGTGGTCTATACAGAATCTGGGATGGCTGATGGTAGTCTCATGGTTCTGTGCCAGTTTGCTTTCGCAAGCGATGTATATGGCGATTTACGGCTTGCCGTATGGCCCAGAGGTATTGATTGCAAAAATGGGCATTTATTATTGGATTATAGTTGGGATTGAGGTTGTGGTCTGGGCGCTGGTAGCCACCCTGATTTTTCTCAGAGTCAGGAAAGTGAAGTCTCTCGCAACAACCGAGCATATGGCTCCAGCAAGGTAAGTAAAGCAATCGACTGAGATTTTTTACCGCCAAAGCCCTCTTGACCGGTCTCTCTCTCGCATAGTCGAGGACGATGGTGCGAATCGACAGGGTCTATACCGGTGGCGGCGATGCCGGTCAGACCTCCTTGGTCGATGGTTCACGGGTCTCAAAGTCCGAATCACGGCTCGAAGTAGTGGGTACTGCCGACGAACTGAATTCACTTTTCGGGGTGATAGCGATGGAGGTGAATCGCCTGCCTGAGGCGCATGTCGATGGCGGCCAACGCTCTACCGTGCGGCAAGTACGTGAGGTCACGACTTCGGTGATTGGGCGAATGCAACACGAACTTTTCGACCTCGGAGCGGAATTATCCTGTCCGCCAAATAACATTCCCGAAGGGATTGTCATGCTTGGTGGAGATGCGAGCGAGCGCTTGGTCGATGAAATGGATGCCTGGTTAGAGGAATTATCTCCTCTGACTTCCTTCATTCTCCCCGCGGGGGAACCTCCGGTCACCTGGTTACAGGTGGCGCGTACGGTATGTCGCCGCCTTGAGCGGCGGCTGGTCGGACTGAGGGAGGAAGAGGGTGATGATGCGGTTCGGGATTTTGTCCTCAGTTATGTGAATCGACTCTCAGATTGGCTATTTGTCCTGGCGCGCTGGATCACCATGCGGCTAGGGGAATCCGAAGTCCTGTGGCAACCGGTTGGTGAAAGGGAGGGCAGTGGTGCGGAAGGAATTCGTCGCCAGCGCCAGCATGGCGACTTCGGCAGTGCTATCGATGACCTTTGACCATCCTCAGAGTTCGGCTGGTAGGCCGGACAATGCGCTGTTCGCGCCGTAGGGTGGGCATAAGATTCGGTGAATCCGGCTTAGGCCTTGCCGAGTTTCTGCATGTGCCGGCGCGCCGATTGCAATACCGCTCGGCTCTCATCGTGAGTCAACTGCTCCTCAGCCTCGTCCCATTCGAGCCAGAGATAATCCTGATGCTCGTGCGAGAGTTTAATCTCCATGGTTTCGGTCTCGGCGATATACCACCAGACCCGTTTGGTTATTTTTTTACGCTTGTGGTAAAACGAATAATCACTGTGGTCTTCAAATCCATCGATGATTGTGATGTCGGATATTCCGGTCTCTTCGGCCAGTTCCCGGGCCGCTGCGGCCTTGCGGTCGACATCATCAGACTCGAGATGACCCTTGGGGAAATCCCAATGCCCCTGCGGATATTGCAATAAAAGAATCGCCCCGAAGTTGGTGAGTACGACTCCGCAGGAAGTCTCCATAGTCTCCTGTGAGGGTGATACTTCAAGGGGTTTATCCCGTTATTCACTGCTGAGTGAGATGTGGTGATATCGGTAGTGAAAGTAACAGTGGTGTTAATACTCGCAGTAGACCCGACGCGGCTTGATGGTGGCAATGGGAATCGAAATACGTAAGATTCTCGCCGATTGTGACCTCGATGGTCTCATCGCCGCAGCGGTCTTGAAGACGGTATATCCCGACGCTGAAGTGCGCTTCGGCCATCCGGCCGAATTACGCAGTGGTACCCACGATGATTGGATTGACAGAACCACCGCAATCTGTGACCTGCCGTTCCATCCCGATTGTGGTCTGTATCTCGACCACCATGCGACCAATCGCCCTAGTGCCGAGGAGCAGACGCGCTTTGAAGCGGCCGGCGGGGTCTGCCAGTGGGAAGACAAACCTTCGGCCGCTCGGGTCGCCTATGATCTGTATCTGGATGATAATGACCTCTCTCACCTGACCCCGTTGATGGCTATGGTCGATGCCCTGGACAGTGGGGGGATAACCCGTGAGCAATTGTTCTCCGATGACCCGGTGCTGTGGTTGTCGAAAACCATCTCGCTTACCGATATCGAGTATACCCATCGCCTTCTTGGGTGGTTGTTCCGCGGCAGGGAATTTTCTGAGATAATGGCCGAGCCGGAAGTGGTCGAGCGCGTTGCCGCGCGCAAACTCGAGTCGAGTGAGATGCGCGCCTCGCTCGACGATTTCGGCAAGGTCGTCGACCGCTTGGCGATAGTGCGATTCGATGATACCGGCAAGCGTACCAATGGCTATCTGGTGACCGCGCATTTCGGTGACGAATGCGATGCCTGCCTGATAGTGCACGGCTGGAGTGACGGTACTGTCGGTGACCATGAGCGGCCACCGTTGGGGGCTTCCTTCTACAGCAATTCCTTTCTCCATTCCGGCGGGAAGGGAGTGATGGACTTGTCGGTGATGGCGATGCAGTTCGATGCCACCGGTGGTGGCCATGCCAACGCCTGTGGTTGTCGGGTGCAGGCGCTCGACGAGAACGGAATCCTCGCCCAGCGCGACGTCAGCGGTGGTGATGTCGAGCGAAACATCCTAGGCTGGTTGGCGACCTGGCGAGAGCATACGAAGTGATGTGATGGTGGCGAGGACGGTCAGTGAGGTTTTACCGACCGAGCAGAAACTGGAGGGAGGGGGTTTTCCCGTTCGCCGCCCATTCCCCATCGCCGGTATGAGCCATATCGACCCGTTTCTTCTGCTCGACGAGATGGGGCCGGTGGATTGGGCACCCGGTGCGGCAATCGGTGCGCCCGAGCATCCGCACCGCGGCTTTGAGACCGTCACCTATGTTCTGCAGGGTGAGATGGAGCACGCCGATTCGGCTGGAAACAGCGGAAAATTATCTGCCGGAGATGTGCAGTGGATGACCGCGGGGAGGGGGATAATACACAGCGAGTTGCCCAGTGAGGAATTTCTCCGCACCGGCGGGGTGATGCACGGATTTCAGATATGGGTGAATCTGCCGGCCAAAGACAAGATGATGGCGCCGCGCTACCAGGATATTCAATCCAGTGAGATTCCCGAGGTGGTATCGGATGATGGCTTGGTGAAGGCAAGGGTCATCGCCGGTGAATGCATGGGTGTCTCGGCGGTGATCGACACAATGATCCCGATTTCGTACATTCATTTTTCCCTGCAACCAAGGGGCGAGATTTGCCAAGAAATCCCTTCTGGGCAAAACTGCTTGTTATACTGCTTTGCCGGGGCGATAAGTGTCGGGTCGGGCGGGTCCGGGTCGGGCGGAGCTGCCGAGCAGGTCGAGGTTGGTGATGGCCAGTTGGCCGTGATGGGCGATGGTGATTCGGTCGAAATCTCTCATTTTGATGGTGATGTCGCTGAGGTGTTGCTATTGGCGGGTGAACCGACTGGTGAGCCGGTGGCTAGGTATGGTCCCTTCGTGATGAATACACAAAGAGAAATCATGCAGGCGATTAACGACTTTCAAAACGGCACTTTGGTAGCATGAGCTGTGAGTAAGTTTTGCATTGCAACCGACTGCTGACGACGAACCACATGGAAAGCACGGACGAGTACTATCCCCGCTAATCCAGTCTCATCCCATCTCATATTACTTTGAAGATGTGCAGGAAGCCGATGAAAGCGTGAATGCATCCGACAATGATGATGATGTCTGCGGCCCGCCCGTGTTTGATCTTCTCCTGCGCCCAAGATTCACCGGCCTCACGTTTGGCGACCACTCTGCGGCCGTAATTCCAGGTGATGTAGAGCAGGACACTACCGACCAATCCGGTCACCCCGTGCACCGAGTTCGGCAATAGGTAGGTCGTCCACGACCCTTCCTGATAGCCGCGCCAGATATTGGCGAGAAAAGCGATGCTTATCACCGCGACCAGGGCCGGAAAAACCCGGGTGCCCCAGACCTCGTGCGATTCGAGCGTGGCGGCGCGCTCGGTTCCGCGCAATTCTTTTCCGAGCCGTTTCCACGAGTGCTGATGGAATAACCACCACAGCAGACCCAGCGCCGCGAGGGGATGGATGAGCAGAATCAGAATCCGCACCGCTTCCATCGCTATCGACATCGGGTGGTGGTTTCAGTCATTGACCTTTGCACGATTACCGAGGGGTTGGTCGATGGTTGGGCCAGGTTCGGTTTTGGCAGAGGTTGTTGGGCTGAGTGGATTGGCTGGGGTGGGTGTGTTGGAGTGGGCGCAGTAGGCTGGGGGTGATGTGCGGAGATGGGGGTTGCCGCACCTGTGGCAGGAACGATGCGTTGATAGGTAGAGGTGTGAGGGGGGGCTTGTGCGCTCTAATCCGGAGAGGAATCTTCGCCTCAGCCTGCAGGCCGTGGCCGACCTTCCAATGGCTAAGCGCAAGCGAGTAGTCGGTGGCTTAGACCCATGGAAATTACTCGCTCCGCCGTGGCAGGCATTACTTCTGGTGGCAATTCAGGAAACCTCTCTTCCAGATGATGAGGTTGGCGCCTCGGCTCGCTCCGGCCAGTCGATGTTGATGATGAATCGGAAAATCGGCCGCCGTGGCGGCAAGGCTGATCGGGGAAACCTCCTGTCACAGCGTTTGGATGATGCTGGCGCTCTGGTCGATTCTTCCAGCGGCACCTCGGCTTATCGCTTGGCCAGTCTACTGGTGCATAAGACGCTGAAGTCGGAGAGTTGGGATGATGGTCTTGATTCACTGATCGATGAGTTGCGAACCGCGTGCATGAAAGGGGTTCATCCGGTGTGGGGGGAGATGGCAGAGAAGACCCCTATCCTGGCACAATTTGCCGTATTCCCGGTGGTCGAGATTGAGGAGAGCGAAGGAGAAATCGATCAAGAGTGGGTTGAGCGCGCTCGAATCGATGTAGCCGATACCACTGCATTGGGGGAGTTGCTGGCGCTACCTTTCCCGGCCTCTCTGGAGGCGAAATGTGAGGTTGAGATTCGCCGCCTCGCCACCAGCCTATCCCGGCGCCCACATACAACCGATTGGTTAGCGGGAAATATCGATTCGAGTCTACTTGAGATGTCTGGGCCGGCGAGAATACTGTCAAGCCTTCTAATGGTCGCAACCGGTGATGAAAGAGCCGGCGCCAGCCTTGCCCTTGCGGGCGAGGAAATCCCCGTAACCGCTGATCTGGTCGCCGATATCCTGCTACTGATGGATATAAGAAATGATGTCGAAGTGGATTGGGAGACGACAATCGCTCATTCAAGTGATGATGGCTTGGGGCAGGCGATAAAGCGAGAAATCTGGAGTCGCCTTCCACTCAAAGTCGGCCGCAATCTCTCATTATCGGCGCTGCAACAGGGACTACAATTGCTCGGTGATGCCGGTATCGATGATTCCGAAGTACGTTGGAGTCTGGTCGTAGCCCACTTTGCCAATGGTGAGGTGGAAAAATCCCGAGAAATTCTCTCAGAACTGAAAATAAAGCGCTCCGAGCACTTTGAAATCGTCGCTGAGGTAGGCGACGGAGATTCGATGGGAAATGCTTGGATGGGCGAACAGATCGGCGGATTCTCGATAAGTCAATTGGTTTCGGTGGTCGAAGATGAATCGAGCGCCGATTCGCTGCGCATCAGCGCCGCGCAAAAATTGCAGCGCAAATCACCGACCGAGTGGATGAATGCCCTTGAGGTTCTGGTACCACTATTGGTCAGAAATGCCGAGGTGGAAAAACTCGCCGCGGCCCTGAGAGCGGCCGGCGATGTCGCTCTTGACTATCCATGGGAGGTGATTCTGGTGCACCATCTGCATCTGGCTACAGCAGAGGTGGAGTTATCACGATGGCTGAAGAGCCAGTACTCACTGGCGGTTGTGGTTTACGAAGATACTCAGCCACCTTCCACCTTGTCTGATTTATCGGTCGCATTGTTACGCTTGCTCGAAGGTTCAAACGTTGATCTGAATGCGATTGCAAAATCTCTCTCAAGGGAAGGATTTCTCGCCTTCAAGGCCTGTCGATATTCCCTTACCGACCCGGAAATGTTGGTTCGCGAGAGCGAATTGGAGAAGATGGTCGAGGGGGTAGCAGAAGCTGAATTAGGGAGGATGGAGAGAAAATTATTCACCAGTGTGGTTGAAAATGTCACCCTTAACCGGGCCGCTTTCGATATGCAGAGA
>JAPOGE010000051.1 GCA_028283345.1 Candidatus Poseidoniales archaeon | reverse complement strand
TGGAGACTATGCGATAGCCAATTCATGGCTGAATCCAAGGTTCCAGAGCCTTGGGTGGCAGTTAATGCCTCATCAAAACCAGCCGCGTCAAAATGCCCTGACCGGCGCAGAAGGTCGACCAAGGCACCGTGGCTGTCGACCGCCGCGGCAATACGTAATTGCGGTCCGTTCCATAGCCGACCGCCGGGCAATAGCATATTCGCTCTACTCTCAGCCTCCAGACCTTCTCTCAAACCACGGAGGATATTGGTGATATTGAGGTAGTCTATCTCGGTCTTAATAAACCGTCTCAGAGTGCTGGATGAAGGGTCTGGGGTTCTGGTTGCCGACAGGGCTTCGGAGTAGTAGTGACGGTCGAGGGCATCTTCCATCTCCTGCAAGGTCGATTCGGGAGAGGTGTCTGACAAAGCCCGGCCCCAAGGGGTGCCGAGCATGGCATCAGCCGCGGTTTTCAAAGTTGAATTATCGCGCACGAGCGCCAACCAATCGGTATTGAATTCGTTTTCCCGGGGGAGGATGAACCTGGATACTTCTTCCAGAGGTACGTCATTGGCAACCGCCCTGAGTACGGTCTTGGCATTCTTGTATGAATAGCGGTCGGTGAAGACCTTGACTTGAATCTTCAAAGCACCTTGGCAGTAACCGGCAACCTCAGATAATTCCCGGCTCAGGTTGTGGTTCAGAGATACCTCGACCAGGTCGGCGCCAGATAGGCGCATCGCATAGGTATCGATTTCATCGCGATAGCCGCAATCGGCAATTCCGGTGACCAATTGGCTCGGTGACATCTGTAGCAATTGACGCATCCGCGTCTCGTCGACCAACTTTGCCCGACGCGCCTTGCTACGCGTCGCCGCAGTAGCTGGGTTAGAGCCACTCGAATCAATCACCGGCAATCTCATCCTCTCCTGAATTTCACGAAAATAGGGTTTCTGCAATCGCCGCGAGATTGTTACCCCACGCCGCTTCCAATCGACTCTCAAAACGATAGTCCATGCTCACAGCACCGCCATCTGATTCGATGACGAAGCCACCCAGACCGTCGATATCATCACCGATGGTGAATTTACGACCTAGGTCTTCTAACACCTTGCGATCGATCGCCACCGGGTGAAGTACACCTTTGCCGGAATCCTGCTCAACGGCTGATGCCATGAGGGTCTTCAGAACACTGACACGCCCTTTCATCCCGGCTGAGCCGACCACCGATTTGACCGATTGCCAAGTGGTGTCCAGTTCTTCACGCCTGGCGATCAGCATTCGTTTCTGGTTGTGTTGTCTGGCAGCGGCCGACATCTCGGTGCCGAGTTGCCCCGCCTCCTGCTCGGCATTCTGTATCAGTTGCTCAACTATTGTAGTGGCTTCTTGCTGTGCGGCAGAATTGATCTTTCTGGCCTCGGACTTGGCATTACCGATAATTCTGGCAGCCTCCGACCTGGTATTCCCAGCTATTTTTTTCGCCAATTTGTCTAATGACATTCTAGACTCTCCAGTTTTTAGGTTTCTGCTGTATCAAGCCGCGCCCATCAAGAATAATGCAACGAAACCGAACAATACAATGGTCTCGGGAATAGCCATGAATATCAGTGCAGTTACGAATTTGGTGCCATCTTCTGCAACCATTCCCACACCGGCGGCGCCAATCTGTCCTTGTGACAGCCCGGTGCCAATTCCACAGCCAGCCAGGGCAATACCTGCTCCTAACTTGGCGCTCGCAGTAACCGTTTGTTCGTTATCGTGTGCCTCTGCCGCAGCAAAGTCCGCAATCAATGTCACTGCAAGGGTTGCAAACAATACCACTAGGGTAATTCTCATCCAATTTATATTCATATTTTTTCCTCCATTTTGTCCAATAATATTGGGACCTTGATATGTGATTAATCGGCCTCCACATTTACTAATTTCTTGCCGAACGGAACGAAGGGAACCCCCCCGGTCTCGTAGAACTTGCCCATCCACTCAACGAAGTGGAGACGGGCGGCCTGAACGTTGGGGCTGAACATACCCAATACCAGAGCGAATACCTGCACCCCGAGCCAACCGATGAGCAGGACTGGAATCAAAATCAGGTCCATTACTCCGGCATGGGAAAAGTTAGCCAAGGTATGAGCCATCGGCATATAGAGCATCTCATTCCCGGTCTCAGCGATTTTGACGCCGACGATGCCGACCGCGAAAATTCGCACATATGATATGGTATTGGAGAGGATTTGCAGGGATTCCAGCGGCCCCAGGCCGATGGCGATGGGCAGTGGGATACCCTCATACTTCCACAACATGATAACCACCATGAAAACACCGATTCCCAAGACTATCAAACCGACGGTGGCAAACATATCCAGCAAGGCCAGATAATCAGCATCGCTATGCTTCGGCGACACTATGAATGAATAGACGAAAAAGAATCCACCGCCGAGCACTAGAAGCCATGAGCCCTTCTCAAACATCGCGGCTACGATACCGTGCTCACGGTTGACCTCACGGAAGCCTAGTATCATCCCTAGAGCAAGGTGGAGAATGCCGAGATATATCGACAAGACGATGAGGTCGTTGATGTGGGTCGATACACGGTGGAATGGATAGGCGAAATTCAATCCTAACATCCCCTCCCACATCCACTGTATCTCCCCACCGTTTGGGTATAGGACGGTCATCCAGGTCACCCATCCGGGAGCATGTGCTGCGGCTTCCCAGTGGTAATGACCATGCGCAGCTTCACACTGCGCCACACCGACGATTCCTTCGATGTCGCATACACCATGCGGCAGATACTCAAAACCGGCAAATTCACCGAAAATATAGCCGAATACGATGGTTGAAAAACCAATGTAAAAAAGTAGAGCAGATGCTTGTATGACCAACTCATTACGAACGAATTTCTTCGATAGCCACCACGCAATTGCAACGATTGCAATACCATAGGCGATATCGCCAAGCATCATTCCGAAGAATATCGGGTAGGTGATGAACATGAAGGTGGTTGGGTCGATGCGCCCGTACTTCGGTCGTCCGACCGCATCGGTCAACAATTCAAATGGCTTGGCGGCGTTAAAATTCTGGAATGCGATTGGCGGGAGTTCGACCTCTTCGCCGGTGAAGTGATGGCCGCGCCCACGCGGCATCTCAAACGGTGAGGACTCGGCAAAGGTCGCAACCTTCGATAAGGCGGCCACGGTCTCTTCAGCCCGCTCGGAAAGGACCCAACCTTCCATGATGAAGGCGTGTTCGCTGACGGCTACCCTGACCGGAGCGGTTTGAATCTCAAAGTCCCGTTCCAAGACTTCGATACCTCCGACGAGGAGGCCGCCGTTGGCATCGTTCCAAGTCTCAAGACTGGCTTGGAGATTTTCAGCTTCGGACTTCAAGCCCCCGACCTCACTGTCGATATCCTGCAACATCATCGCCAGGGAACCTTCACCATCAGGGGGGGTGATCGATTCAAAATCATGCTGTGTCAATAACCTCTCAGCCGCCTCTGCCGCTGAGTTCTCACAATATATTGCCAGCACTCCGCTTTTCCCCTTGCCATGAGAGGAGAACACCATCAGGTCATCGGATAGCCCATCCAAATCGGCTACACATTGCGATAGGAAAGGAGTGGTGCCGATATTAACCGAAAGTGACTTGAAACCTCTCAACAATTCCAGGTTGAGACCTAGAGGTGAGAGAACTTGCAATATCTCAATCCGTTCTTCCAATTGCTCTAGTTGAGTGTTGACCTCATCGAGACGCTTGATATCATCGATTGCCGTATCTATCAGTTCCGGTAGTGAATTCTCGAGCGAGTCTCGCATGGTTTTATTCTCGATTACTTCTTTATCCGCAGTCGAATGGAGGTGGCTGATACAGGAGCGCATCGCCGCCAGGCGGTGACTGATATCATCGGCCACATCATGAGGGGTGCCGATACCCAGGTCATCGCCCTCATAATCGGTTATGTGAATCGCACTCAGCCGTGCCGCCAACTCAAGCGTCGGGGATAATTCATTGAGGGTGCCGGCGACAGAGATTCGGCACATCTCGGCGGTAGTGATACCAGACATTGCCAATCCTCAAATAATTCGACTATTCGTCCATGAAAGACGCTAATACGACATCGACCGCATCTGGGCGGCGACTATCACTATTGTTCTTGATGGCGATAATTTTCTCATCGCCATCGGCGCTGACCGCATCTGCTTCTTCACCTGCTTTTGATTTCGCTGCTTCGACTATTGTACGGGCACTTTCTTGACCCGACGAACGCGCCTCAGCGATAATTTCAGCAGCCTGTGAACGGGCATTTGAAAGGATATTTTGAGCCTTCTCAGTAGCCTTTTTCAGGGTGCTCTCTGCTTCCGCTTCCGCGGTTAATATTCGGGACAGGATTTCCGCCTTACTCAAGTATATCACCTTATGATGCTTTTGCGACTTTGGTGGAGTTTATATTGGTGACGGACGCAACTTTACCCCAACCATTGGGCAATGCTTTCTTTCTTCGTCACCCATCGACCCAAGCGTTTGAATTAGGAGGCACTACCGCAACGAGTGAGGAAGATGCCCGATGAAGGACAACCGCGCGACGAAGGTCGGGTACACGGTATCGATGCAGAGGGAATCGATACCGACGAATGGAACGAACTGATGCGACATCTCGAGGCCACCATTCCAGTTTACGATAGGGTCAACTCCATAGTGACTCTGGGACAGGATTCGCGCTGGCGCCGGCACGTTGCAAAATCAGCGCAACCGGGTATGAAGGTGCTCGAGGTCGGCTGTGGGCCGGGATCTTTCGCAGAGGGCCTAGCCGAGGTGGAATTAACCTGCCTCGACCCGAGTACAGCAATGCTGGCGGTAGCAAAGAAAAGAGTGGAAGCGGCTAGGTCGTCCCGGTCTGAGCCGCCGGCGTCTTATGTTGAGGCAACCGCCGAATCGCTGCCGTTCGAGGATGATTCCTTCGACCGCGTATTCTGTCTATTCTCTTTCCGAGATTTCCATGATAAGAAAAAAGGCCTCAAAGAGATGTTAAGGGTCCTCAAACCGGGTGGGAGGCTGGTGATCTGCGACGCCGGAAAAGGACGCTTTCCACACGGATTATTGGGGCGACTGTGGATGGCGACGGTGGTGCAATTGGTCGCCCGCAGAGTCACCAAGAACCCCGACCATCCATGGAAGTGGTTGGCCAAGACCTATGTCCATTTCGGCACCATCCCATTCTATCGCAAAATGATGCGTGATGTCGGCTATGAAAATGTTCGTGGCCGGCTCCTCCTGCCATTCCTGATGGCCGGTAAACTAACTGGAACCAAACCGCAGTGAGGGCAACCGGACGAATAGAAGCAATACCTATGTCTCTCGGCTCAAGCACCTTTGAATAATGATGCGATTGCGATGCTCGCGCCTCAGGAATACTGCATCTTACTGTACTTCGCACTTCCCTCGGACAAAGCCCTCAGTCCAGTGCTCAGGTTCCGGCTCAGTCCAGGAGGCTGGCGCTGGTTTGCAATGGGATTTCGATGAATCTACGCGTTGCCCTGTTTAATCGAGTCACAAACGCTCATCAAATCACGATTTTTGTAAACCTTGATGCCAATTCAATAATAGATTCTCTTCGCTTGTTCCACGCGGCGCCGACAGCGCCGGACTAAGGCCGAAAGTCGAAGATTAACGTAGTGACCTTCGTCAGTGGTCGCTGGTTAAATCCAGTTGACTGAGGAGCGCATCGGCTCGCTCAAGATTATCTTTTACCCGGTCGAGGGTCTCACTCGCCTCGACCACAGCCTGTCCAAGACGCATTTCCTCAATTGCCTCATCATCTTCAAGCGGTAGTTCCGGACGGTCGAATTGCCTGATGACCGTGCGCAGTTCAGCAACCACCGCATCGATTTCGCTCTCACTGAGGTTGATGCCACTGGGTAGCGGAGGCACATCACGGGGCGAGATGAAACCCAACTCGACCCCGACCACCCCGCCGCAGGCGACGATGCGGGGACGCAACTCAGCGGTATTCACACTATAGCCGCGCTGTTCCAAGAAGCGTATGAGGAGGGCCTGTTCACCGACCCCGTACTCGCCGCCCGACTTACGTAGAATCGCTTCGACGACCTGTTCAAAACCATCGATGTTTCTCTCCAGTCGGTTGAGTGCGGTTTGCGCCGAATCACTCAAGTGCACCGCACCGTGTTGCATGATTCGCACAATTCGCTCACGACGAGCAATTCTCGGGTCGTTAAGTGCCACACTCTCATTGAGAGAAACCTGTAGGTCGAATAGCCCGTGCAGCCTGCCGCTGATTGCGGGGAGGCGCATATCGAGGCCACTATCTCGCGCCAACTTCTCGAACTCCAAGCGCCCCTGCACCATATCTCCGTCGCAGGCATCGAGAATCGAATCGAGCCCGTCGAGAAGTTGTGGCCGCACAACTTCCAATCTGCGCAGTTCTTCCCTCTCACGCCAGGAATCGGGACCTAGGTGAATCGCTTCCCGCTCGGCTTCGACAAGGGCTGAGATTTCATTCAACTTGGCGGTGATATGCTGCCTCACTCTCTCGTAATCGACCGCAAATCCTTGCCGGCCCAGGCTGGTGAAGAAGGCCTCGATGTCGTCGCTATCTGTGGGTTCTCCAATTAGCAGGAAATCGCGAATCGAACTCTCCAATTCGGCATTTCTCGCCTCGAGTTCGAGCACCGCCTGCTCGCTACCTACTTCATGCTTAGACGGTGATGGCAATACCGGACTACTCGATGCTGCTTGTTGGTCGCTGGCCTCGGCGAGCCACTCCGCCAGTGCACTCGAAACCCGAGGGTGATTGATGGGGATTCCACGTGCCAGTAATTCTGCTCGCAGCACCGCCTCATCATCAAAGCTCCATTTGCCGCCATTCTGTTCGACAAACCGCTCGATGCGGTCACGTAAACTCTGGATTTCCTCGGCCGTCATCAACTCGTTCAAACTCGCTCTCTGGGTCGGACTCGGTATCGTCATCGGAGCGGCTAAATCCGACCCCGCCGGTGAATCTGCAATATCTTCTGCGAATTCTAATTGCACCGGCTCATGCTCAGGTTGGGTCTCAGGCTCGTCGACCGGTTGTGGCGTGGGTGCGGCGGCCGCTTGGGTTATTGGTGAATGACTCGGCTTCCCTGCCGATGTCAGAGGGAGTTTTACGCTCGTGGTTCCGCGCTTCAGGCTCTTCTTGATCTTCCCCCATGAGTTCTCATGGCTCACCAGCACGCCGGCAACCCGGCCGAAAAGGTCGGTCTTGTTACCTGAGCGTGGCTGTTCAAGATTTATACACAGAGCGTGAAGTTCATCTCGGGTCAACTTCTGTAACGAATCGATGGTCAATTGCTTCGGGTCGTGGTTAAGGTGTAGCCACAGGCGCTGTCGTCGGGTCTTGATAGAGCCGGTTTTCTTGACCCCGAAAACACCGAGAAAACCACCAAGGTCGTCATTGGAGGCATTTTGAATTCCTTCCCACGATAAATCGAAATCGTTCAGGACCAGTTCGGCGATTAATCTGGCGCGAAGTATTTCGACGTTTCCCGCCTTGGCGACATCGCGCTCGACCGCTATCTGTCGGAGGTCATCCAGACGGGCCTGATACAGCGTTTTCAGCATTTCTTCAGCCCCGTCCATACCCGAACCCCAAAGGGTTCGACGCAATACCATTCATGAGCCTTCGCATTGCCAAACAGAAGAATCTGCCGTTTAGTGGAGAAAATATTCTTACCCGAGCACCTTTATTGCTGTTGATTGGAGAAATCGAGGACTCGCTTGTTGTGCGACACCTTCAAGCATCCTCGACCTGAGCGGGTATCGCCGAGGCATGTGGCAGGAGGGCACTCATGGGACGAAATATTAAATCCGCAAAGAATCATCTTCGCTTGATAAATAAGGACGGCGATGGTTTACTGAGGCGGGTCTCAAGCGATATGAAGGGGTTGGAAATGATTCTGCGCCAAGACCTTACCGAGCGGATTTCCAATATGGATGACGGTTTGCTGGAGTTGGCGAAATTACGTGACACCATCTCGGCCGGATTGTTGGAGACCCGCAGAGAGCTTGAACGGGTGCACAAGAGGTTAGGTAAGGCCAATACCGATATTTCCAAGGCCAAGGAAGCAATTTTGGGGGTGGCTGAGAGGTTGGGAGAATCACGGCAGATGTACGGTGATATGCGCGACCAACTAGAGAAGGTCATCCATCAGCCGCCGACCTCGATAGAATTGGTACAGCAAGCGGTACAGGGATTACTTCGGGCTTCAAGTAAATGGGAAGGAGATGCACAGGGAATTGAGGACCGATTTGCCAATGTGGTAGATTGCAGCATTCCAACCGAGATAAAGGAGCTCGAGTCCGACCTGCTCAGCAATGGCTACTCAGTATTGCTGGCCGGAGACCAACGTGATGAGAGTAAAATCGCACAAATAGACGAGCAACTCATCAAGTTGATGGGCTCGGAGCCGCGGACTTCCTAGTGTTCACCTCAGGATTCTTATTGCGTGAACACTAGTTTGACTTGCTTAAGCGAGTCGCAGATCGAAGGCCACTGAGATTCGCTTGTAGGCTCGGCCTTCGGAATATCGGTTGGCCTGGGTTTCGATGAATCTACGCATTGCCCTGTTTAAGCGAGTCGCAAACGCTCATCAAATCGTGATTCGAGCAGGAAAGCATCGCTTATTCTGCTCTAGAATCGATTTTCTTCACTAGCTCCTCGCGGTGCGTCCTCAGAATTGTATCGAATGAATTCGGACGCACTAGTCTTCAAGATTCATCATCGGTGGTCGTGCCTCACCATGACGAGGGCTGGCCAGATGTTCCATGGTGGCGATTTCCATCAGATCAGTGAATGTCTGAAGAATACGAATTACCGCTTCTCCGGACTCATCATAGGGCGCGATTCTCTCAACTGAAATCGTGACCGTACCATCACTATTCAACACTTCAAGCATCAATTCAACCCGCGGTTTGGTGCTGAGGGGTTTGCCATAACCATCGGTCAATTCGGTGCGAAGATGCAGGTCATCCTCTGAATCCAATTCGCGTAATACGGGGCCAATCTGCCTTTGACCGGCATACAATCCGACATACGGCAAAAAGTTCTCATCGATTCCATGCAATAATTTCGATTCCAGATTAAACGCCAAAAATGCCGATTCATCCAGATCATCAATGATGATGTCGAGGGGAAAACCTGGTCTTGCCATCAGAAGGGTGAATCCCTGCCATGGTGGCGGGAGAAATCTCTGCCTACCTGATTCGCCACGTTGCAATCCGAGCGTATGCCGGCGAGATTTGATATTGGCGGCATCGAAGAGCGAACGACTGATGACGAATCCATCGATTTCACCACGTTGGCGAAGGTCCTCAAGCCAAGTGGCTACTGCAACTTTATCGGAGAGGTCAGGGGATTCTTCCCGGGATGACTCTGCGATAGAATGTGGGGTGCGGATATCCAGATCAGCGCGGGCGCGCAGCAACTGCCTCCGAGTCAATTCTAGTTCGGCAACGATAATGGCCGACTTGGCGAGATACTCCATCTTATCATCGCTCACCATTATCAATGTCGGTTCCTTTCGCGCCAATGTTCCTACCACCGTCAGCCCGCCGCAAGGATTGGCAATCGCCCACTCTGCACTGCAGGCCAGCAGGTCTCCCTCGCCCTGTGATAATCGATCTGCCGCGCCACTCAGATTATCGGTTGGGAGCAGTGAAATGGCTTGGTTTTTCTCGGCTAATCGGCGTGCCCCGGCACCCGCACCATCACCCAATGATGGGTTGTAATACACCTGCAGTGTGCCTTCCTCGGACATTGCTCCACCTCGGCGGGATGGTTCCCGCAGACATAGGGCGTTAGCCACCTGTTGATATATGCGACCCATGTCGAAAGATTTGCACATGCTACCGAGCACGGCGATAGAAGACAGGCTTGAGGCAGGCCGGCTGGAAATCGACATTCATCTGCAAGAAATAATCGAAAAGGCCATCGCCAAAGGCCATGGTGAAGTGGCTAAATTGGCCGGGCAGGTATTGCTGGCTGGTGGCAAGAGAATGCGGCCGCTGTTGATATTGCTAGCCCACGAGGTCGCCGGTGGTATAGACAGAGATCAGGTCATTCCTCTGGCACTGGCATTTGAACTGATACATACCGCTACATTGGTACACGATGATATCAACGACAAAGCCAAACAGAGGCGTGGTGTTCCTACCATCCACGAGCGTGCTGGAAGCGAGAAGGCGATGATTGCCGGCGATTGGTTATTCGTCCAAGGCTTTGCCCTCGGCGGAAGATATGATGTGACAATAGTGGAGATAATGGCTGAATGTTGTGCTAGAATCGCTAGTTCCGAACTGCAGCAATTAGCGCATGTGAATGACCTTGCGACAACTCCAGAAGATTACTATTCAATCGTGAGTGGAAAGACCGCTCAACCCTTCGCCGCCGGCTGTCAGGCCGCGGCTCTGGTCGCCGGCTTGGGCCCTGAACAAGCACGAGAATTGGGTGAATTCGGTATGGAATTGGGACTGGCCTTCCAAATTGTCGACGACCTACTCGACATTCTCGGTGATGAGAGGATGGGCAAACCGCGCGGTGCCGATGTGATCGAGGGTAAGATGACCCTCCCCCTGATTCATGCTCTCACCCTTCTGCACGGTGATTCAAGAACCAGATTATCCGAGGTGATAGTCGGATTCAACGATGGCCTGTGGGACGAGTTGGTCGAGTTGTTGACCGAGGCTGGCTCTTTGGAATACGCCAGGACTTTGGTACGTAATCATCTCGACCGAGCATTGAGCATTCTACGCCAATTCCCCCAAAGTGAGGCGAGGGATTGCATCGAGAGCCTTACTCAGATGGTCATCGACAGATACGAATAGCATCGGACACGAATTGGTGAGTTTGTGAGCGTCTCCGAGAAAAATAATGCTCGAGAGGATATCGAGCATCGTGAAGTACTGATTGTCGGCGCTGGGCCTGCCGGGTCGGTTGCGGCGCAGCGCTTGGCCGAGGAGGGGGTCGACGTATTGACGATAGAGCGCCGAGAAATCGTCGGTAATCCGGCTCAGTGCGGCGAATGTATTCCTAATTGGGGAGAGGTGATAGCCGCCTTCGACAAGGTCGAGCAAGACCCTTGGCTACGTACGTCCTTCGATTTTCCCGACCGAGTCAGGCTGGCCCGATTGGATTGGATGCGGGTATTCTCGCCGAGCATGAAATGCTGGGGATTTGAGTTGGATGCTTTCAGTGCCCACCGGCCACAATTCGATGGCCTGCTGGCCGAGCGCGCCACCGCTGCGGGTGCCGAAATCAGAGTCGGAACCGCACTGCGCAAGGTGCAGAAGCAACCGAAACTCGGGCGTGAACTCTATCTTACGACCAATGGCACCTACACCGCGGATTATGTCATCGATGCATCGGGCTCATTGGCGCAGGTGGCAAGACTACGGCGCGGCAAAGACAAGAATTTCCGCCCCGCCGACCAGATTCCGACCATCTATGCCCAGATAGAAGGTGATATTCCCGATACCTTCGACGTTTTTCTCGGTGCGGTTGCCCCCGGAGGCTATGCGTGGATTATCCCCAAGGGCGAGACCGCCAATGTAGGACTGGGGGTTGCGGCAGGGAAATTGGGTGAGGTCATGCTCAAGCGATACCTCGGCGATTTTTGTCAGAAGATGAACTTTGAAGTTCTCTCCTGGGGCGGTGGATGGATTCCCATGGGAGGCCCGGTGAAGCGAATGGTCGACGGGAATGTGCTGGCGGTCGGTGATGCCGCGGGATTGGTGATGCCGAGCAATGGTGGTGGGATTTCGCAGGCGATGATTTCGGCGAAGTTCGCCGCCGATGCGATTCTCTCCAACCGTTCCGATGGCCTCGGACTTGAGAGTTATGAGAAAATGGTGCGGCGCTCGATGGGCAAAGCCCTACGCATCAGTCTGCGCTCAAAGCGCTTGGGTAACGCCTTCCTGGGTGGCGATTTACGCACCGAGGCGATGATGCGAATCCTCGGGCCTATAGGTGGCCTCAAGCGGGCGATGGAATGTAAGAGGCCACTGTGGCTATTCTAACGCAGTGAGTGCGACACACGTAATGCTTCTATTCGTACGGTCGTCCTCACTAAATGATACGTTGTACAGTCTCAGGTGTGATTCCTTCCTCGGGAGTCACCTTGAAAGAGATAATTGCGAGGTTTTCCGGCGAGTTGCGGAATTTTCTGATGACCATTCTGGTATCGAATTCATTACCCATCCTATGAACCTCGAACTTGAGCACCATGTCGGCGAGCATCTCCAGCTCCTGCTCCATCGCCTTGGTCACCGTCGAATCCGAGACCGTACACAACAGGAGGCCACGATTCATTTGGGTATGCGCCTGCATCATGCGCATCATCGCCAGCACCCTGGAGGGGTCCTCACGATTGAAAAAGAAGTCCATGCTGTCGATCACGGCGCGGAAATACGGTCCCAGACTCATTATTTCATTGGTCAACTCGGTGAGGAAATCCTCGGCCTCATCATCGACGAATCTGGTCTGCGCCAACTTCTGGATGTCGGCCATGGTGAAGCCTTCGAGGCGGAAGCGACTGGCCTGCAATTCCTTGTGTAGCACGCGCTGATTATATTCTTCGCCTATCGTACGTATGCCAATATCCTTGGGCCAACCATATTTGTCGAATATCTGAAAAATCTGCGCCCCTGATTCACTGGTTGAAATGTACATGGTATTGTCTGGCTCCTCTGCCGGGGAGACGAATTGTTTGCCGAATAATTCAGCCCCACTGCCGGTCTGAACGATGGCGATGATGAAGAAGCCGCGGGGAATGCCACCGTCGAGGGTGGAATCGAATTTTGGAATGCCAAAACTACCTCTGGAGCCGAAAAATTCCTCATCTTCAAGTGAAAAAGTGATTTTCTCGGCCATTTCCAAACCCCAGTATCCTCAATGAATGACCACTTGACCACGGTCGACCAAGTCGGTGCAATATAGGTCGAGGTTTGCCAGAACACCGGGTGGGGTTTGGTCTGGAACATTGATTATCACCGTCAAGACCTCTCTCTGCCTGAAAGTGTTGATGAATGTATGTAGATACTCCGCCAACATTCTGTCCTCATTGTAAATCGCCAAGGCATTGACGCTATCGAGAATTACGAAATTGCGTTCGTACGGTGTGGTTCTCATGTGGTACATCGTCCGCAGAAGAATACTTTCAAGCATTATCGGCGAATCGATGAAGGTGATGTTGTCGTACTGTGTTTCGGTGCCCCCCTGCAACCCCGAGGAGACCAGGTCGATGAAATGAATCCTCTCGGTCGGCATGCCGATTTCTTCGAATGCCTCGATGATTTCCACCGCACCGCGACTGGCTGAGATATAAACGCCACCCATATCGAACATCTCGATCAGTGGCAGGATGGTACTGGCGATGACCATGAAAGCATTCGAGGTACCAACCCGGACCTGAATCGAACTGTTCAGCGACACCTCGGATAGTTGCTCGGAGATACGTTGGTCAAATTCTATCACCTATCACATCCCCCACTGACTCGATTTATCACCGACTGAGCCCCATTTCAACATTGGCGTCAACATCACTCCCAACGGGGTTAGTTCAAGAGCATACTTTGCCCGACTGTGCGCCGAGCCACGCATTTTCACCACTTGGAGGAAGCGAATGAGATGACCCATCCTCTCGGTGTCTCCCATCACCACAATACCATCGCATATCGCCTCTTCGACGCCGAATGATGACCAATGGGCATTTTCAGTCGCCGAAGTGATTTCAGCGATGAGAATGGTGGTACAACCCAGAGTTGAGAGTTTCTTTCCCAAGGTGAAAAGGAAATCACGAATCAACTGCTCACTCTTGATTTTGTAACACAATGTGGTAACTGAATCAATTACCAATCTAGTGACACCGATGGTATTGACAATATCGGTTATCGCCTTGATGAGAGCGTGCACATCCTCCAACTCAAAGGTCGCTTTGGTCAGACCTAACCACGAATACAGAACGTCCATATCGAATACGTTGATCAGTCCGCTATCGACCAATTGCATGTCGAAGAACTGGAACTGGCGAATGTTTTCCAAGAGTTTCACCGAGGGCTCGGTAGCGGTGAAATGGGCGCAGGCTTCACCGGCCATCGAACCACGAACGAGGAATTCCATCCCCAGAGTTGTTTTGCCCGAACCACAGGTGCCGGCACACAAGACGGTAGAGCCGTAAGGGATGCCCCCGCGCAGAATCTCATCCAGTCCATGGACCCCGGTAACGCACCGGTCACGGGTATAGGATGTGCTTGGTAACATGGAATACAGAGGTGGGACGACGGCCTCAGTAAATGAAGGCTGTGCAGACAGGGTCCGGTTTGAAGTGATTACCAATCACCCGGAGAAGGCGTCGAAGTGACATTCCAGTTTTCTGTCTCGCCGGGTGAACCACCGAGAAAGTAGATCGAATCCCCGACGCCGAT
>JAPOGE010000050.1 GCA_028283345.1 Candidatus Poseidoniales archaeon | reverse complement strand
TAGGGCCGGTGTCATCGCAGCCAACAATCAGTAATTGCACCCAATAGGGACGACCGAGGAGAATGTTGGCGGTCAGTGTCGCGGCCGCTTCGACCGTCATCCTCTTACCGCGCTTGAGGCGGTACAGGGTGGTCTCTGCGGTCAAGGTTCGCGACAGGCTCTGGGCATGGCCGACCAGGCCGGCCGTGGTCAGAGCGAGGTTTTCATCGATCTGGAATAACTTCTTGACCGACTTGTTGGCGATGAAATGACCCATGGTCGCACGGTGGTCGGAGCCGACGACGACGCCACCCTTGTAACAGATTCCGAGGGTACTGGTACCGGTATTCACATACTCTTGGGTTGTGTCTATCACCATTATTTCATCTCCATTTCCTGCTCAAAGATTATTATGAATTATTTTTCCAGTTCTCTTGCCGAGCCGAGTGAACCTTGCATTATTGTCTGGTTTTACTCAGAAAGCCTCTACTCCGGGACGGTCGAGGTTACGAGGCGGCAGCACTTGAGGCTTGAGGCGTCGTGTCGCCGGCCCCTTATCAACCCGACGACCTACCTATAGGGTGCGAATCTGCCCTCATGTTCTTGAGCCACGAGCGCCTGCAATATCGCATGGCGCGGCGGAAGAAGCCGAAAAAGGGGTCTCGAGGTGACCGTGGCAAAGGCCGGGACAGCGCCGAGGGAGATGGTCGACAACAGTCTTCACTCGATTCATTCGCGGCGATTCGCAAGGCTGTGGCTACGGCCACGGGTAGCACCTCCGATGTGACACCGCCGGATTCAATTGCTGTGGTCACCTCCCCGGGCACGGAATTAGCCGAAACCCCATCTTCAACGCCGAGCCCACCCACTCCCTCTTCGACTGCACCTGCTTCACCAGCACCACCAGCGCCAATTTCGACTGCTGCCTCAGCATCCGATTCAACCGCATCGAAATCGATTGTCGAAGCGGCGAAAATCGAGCCAGACAAGGTCGACTCCCAGACAACCGGTACTGATGAAATGCGGGGGTCATCACCGGTCCGGACCTTTTCCATGCCCAGTTCAGGCACCGCAGTACATCGCCCTCCGACCACCGATGTCGATTATCATGATCTTGGAGAATTATTCGCCGAGGCGCCGGTGCCACACCTCGGCGAGGGAATGGTATTCCACCGTGGCGTCCTGCACGAATTGGCAGGGGTCTCACCACTTCTCGATTGGGTGAGTGAAGGTGATGCGGTCATCGTCGAACTTTCACGTATCATCTCCCGGGAGACTGAATTTGCCATTGCCATAGACAAACTTTCGACCTTCATCGAAGGTGATATCGGCGGCCAAATAATTCAGTTGACCGATTCCAGATTGCTCCTGCTACCACCCGGTTGCCGGGGAATCCGCGGGGTGGAAACCGAATCATTCGTTACCGAAGCATGAGGTGGCGAAGATGGACTCGATGGTGGAACTTCCCTGTCCGATATGCCTTGCTGAAGGAAAATTGATGATGCGGGCCCTCAGCACCGAAATCCCTTATTTCGGCGAGCACACCCAGGTCACACTACTCTGTGACGAGTGCGGTTGGCGACAGACCGATTTCATCCCCGCCGACGGCGCCAAGCCGGGTGGATGGTCGATATGCATCGACGAGGCCTCGGTCCTATCGGCACGCATCGTCCGCTCCTCTTCGTGTACGGTCTGTATTCCCGAACTCGACCTCGAGGTGAATCCCGGCAGCAGCAATGCCGGCTATGTGACCAATGTCGAGGGTCTGCTGGTGCGCTTCGGAGATGTTGTGGACTTGATTGCCCGCGACCTGCTCCAAGAAGGTGATGCCAGCGCGGTAGAGCGCTGTCGGGAATTATCCGACAGCATTGCCGCGGTGAAAAATGGAGACTTCTCTCAACCGGTGAATATTGTTCTTCTCGATCCCAGAGGGCATAGCCAGATTCTGCACGAAAATGCTGAGGCCAGAGAATTGAGCGGCGAAGAACTAGCGCGTCTTCCGGTTGGGCCAGACCCGGCGATATTCTCGCCAGATGAAGTCTAGTGCGTCCGAACCTGACATTGGGATTCTGCGGACGTACGGCGAGGAGAATCGATTTTTGGATGAGAAATGGTATTCGCCAAAATCGTGATTAGATGAGCGTTTTCTCTCGCTACAGCAAGTCGAAACCGCATCCGAACGGATGCCACATATCAAACACCGGACGATTGAGAGAAATCAGACCCATGCAGAGTGAATGGAATAGATTTACCTTGAATCAGCAGCCAGGAAATCACTGACCAGATGGGCTGTCTGATCACGCAGTTGCTGGTGATTGATCAACCATTCACTGGCCCTATCGATACACAACTGCTTCATTTCACCGGCGAGAATCTTGCCCGAACGATAGTCGACATTGACCTCGGCGAGATACTTATCGTCATCTTCAAAGAAATACATCATGTATTGGTAGGCGACATCGACATCTGGGTCTCCACCGAGGCGGCGATGTTCCTCGACGGTCGGTTGGCCACCCGAGAACGCGCGCTTAATCTTCTTCTCGACCGTCGCGACCTCATCGGTGAGGAAAATTGTCGAATCGGGTACTGATGAAGACATCTTGTCACCGGTCAATCCGACCGCAAAGCGATGGTAGGTGCTGGCCGGCTGTAGCAGGCCGACCCCACCCATACTACGTTCGAGGCGTAATAATTTCATCTTGATGGGCGAACGGTCGGATTGAGTGGCCGAAGGTATCTGTACCGAACCATGCTTGGCATTTGGCAATATGTCGGCAAATCCCAGATCGGCAACCTCGGCCACGATATTATCGATAACCGATTGGCGGACCTTACGGTCGAGTTTGCCATCGACGGCAACTCCAAGCGCCATAGAATTGTCATCCTGTACCGACAGTCCGATGGTCAGACCACCCCCCTTGCGACTTTTGAGGTTGAACCAATTGCTCTTGGCCGCCAAACCTCGGGTCAGCCGTAGGTGAGGGTCTTGGTCGATGCCGACCGGTACGACGATTGGGCGCAGTCCACCATATTCATCGAGCATCGGGTGGAGGATGTCTCCGGCCTGCACCAAGGGAGCCATGACATGGGCGAGATTGGTATCGCCGGAAAAACCGTAGATAGCTTCAAACTCAGAAAGATTGGTACGTTTTCCAAGGGTGAAGGCCATTTTCTGGACGACTGAACGAGTTGATTGAAAATAGACCTGGGTAGAGTCCGGGCGCAACCCGAGCGCGGCATAATTTGCCACATATTCTTCCAACGCCACCTTACGCGCCAGCTCGAGGCTCAGACCCCGGGTGGCATTAGATTCCAGATCGGCGACGGCAATCGTCACATCGCCACCGAGATTCTGAAACCAACTTATCTGGTCGATAACCATCTTATGGCCGAGATGCATACGTCCACTCGGCATCAATCCGGTAAGAACCCCGAAAGGCTGACCGGCCGATTGGGCTGAGAGCACGACATCGAGGTCGCGGTGGGCGAAGATGAGCCCACGGCGGTGCAGGTGTGAGGGGTCGGGGATTTCGATATCATCAAGCGATTGTAGTCCGAATTGGGCGATTATATTTGCATAGTCAGTCGGTTGGGAACTCGACCACGGGTCAATACGCAATCCCTCTCCCATGGCAGTCCCCATTGTTCGGGGGTCGCAAACGGTGGATGAAGGCTTCGCCATACTCAAATGCGGAATACGGGTTTGCTGACCATGCCCGGTGCCACCAGAGCTTGCAGAATCCGTGTTCTCGGCGCCGGTCTGGTCGGCCGCCTGGTGGTGAGTGAGTTGCATGAGGCCGGCCATGACGTTACCTTGGTCGACCTCGACCCCAAAACCCTCGAATGGGCGGCAGGTCTTGGCGTTATGACAATCCACGGCGATGCCACCGCATCTGCACCGGGCAATTCCAATGCGGCAACTGGTACTGGTTCACCCATTGGCGAGCAGGCGGCGACCGAACCGGGAGGAGGCGAGTATACAGATGATATTCTCGACGTCACTCAAGCCGACATTTGGGTGAATATGCTTCCTGGCAGTCTGGGGGACTGCGTGCGACGCCCGCTACTTGAACGCGGCGCTAAGGTGGCCGATCTCTCTTTCACAGCGGAAGACCCTCGCCGACTGGATGAACTGGCCAAGGCCAATACAGGCTTGCTGCTCTACGATGTCGGGGTTGCCCCGGGCTTATCCAACCTGTGGGTTGCCAATGCCTGTGCCCAGTTCAAGGTGGGAGGGGAGGTGGCCGAGAAGGTCGAGATTCGCGTTGGGGGTATCCCCCGTGAGCCGGATTCACAGCAGGAAGATGGCTGGTCATATATGGCGCCATTCTCACCCAGCGATGTAATCGCCGAGTATGAACGACCTGCGCGAATTCGTATCGCTGGTAAATTGTGCACGGAACCCGCCTTGACTAGACGCCACAGGTATTGCGACCCGGAAGTCGGTGAACTTGAGGCCTTTCTCACCGATGGCCTGCGCAGTCTGCTCGATATCGATTGCCCGACCCTACTGGAGTATACCTTGCGGTGGCCAGGTCATATCGAGAGATTCATCGCTTTGCGTGACGAGGGGGCTCTGGAAGGAGATAACCGCAAGAAAACTTTACAGGACTTGTATCAACAATGGATGTTCGACCCACAACGACCGGAAATAACCCTCCTTTCGGTCGTGGTCGAGTCGCAGAACCTCATCTGGAGAGGTCGCCTATTTGATGATGGAGGGGGTGGATGGTCATCGATGGCAAGGACGACCGGCCTAGTCACTCTCGCCGCGGTGGAAGCAATAATGTCCGACCTCATCCCCTCTGGAGTCTGTGCCCCCGAACAGGTTTGGCAGGAATTACTGCCGTTGGCTGAGAAGCGCCTGGCATCAGCCGGGGTTGTCCTGCGGCGCGACAACACTATTCGGACTCGCTGAAATCGGTGCCATCATTTTCTGCGGAACTGGCGGTGAAAGTCGAGACAGATTCTTGTAGGGATTGGGGATTACGCCCCTGCTGGTCTTTTTTCACCAGAGCTATTGTGCCGGCAACCGAAGCGATGAAGATGATTACTCCGACTATGGGTAGCCACGACAGTTGCGCCTCGGCGGCACGGGGGATGACCAACCAGGTGAAGCGCAGGTCGGAATCATCGAATCGTTTCGACCACAGGAACAGGTCTTCGGTCGCATGGCCGGCGATGGTGATGGCGAAGGAACGATTGTTGAAATTCTCAGCGATGCCGGTGATATCGAACTCTTCTACCGCACTTGTGGTCACTACTTCTATCGGGATATTCGGTGCTGCCGTGAGATATAGGAGGTCGCCATCCTGCCACCAGCCCGGGGCGAGAATCTTCTCGTCTCCAGAAAACTCGGTGAGGTTTCCACTCGCTGATGTGACCCTCTCGACCTGGGTCCCGTTGAGGTCGAGCATCCAGGTAATAGGCACTGGCCAGACCCGCTCATCCTGTGAGACACAAATGCTCGAGCGCTGGAATTCAAATGATAACCCATACGTAGAAGATTCTATAGAGTCATTATATGCCAACTGATAGCAGCGTTGACTCGCCCAATATGACCACGCTTCTCCCCAGGTCGTCGACCAGCCATCACTCGCCTCCAGCCAAGTCAGCAGGTCGCGGTCGTGACGTACTGTCGCCTCGTCGACGCGGCCGATCCAATAGAAGTTCAGCAGGCCGCCGAGCTCGGCTTCGGATTCGACCTCTGCCAAATCGGCGATGACCGATTCCAAACTACCTCCACGACGACCGAGATTGTACCAATCCTCGGTATTGAGCGGTGCATCACTGCCATTATGCCAAGCGGTATTGGCCAATCCGGTATTATCACCATGAACGCTGAAACCGACATTCGAAATCGCTTCATGGTCAGCGTAATTCAAGCCAGTGGGCGTATAGATGGAAACCGGATTGTCGCCCCAGCGCGAGGCCGGAATCCGCGGTTCGAGATAACTCCTACAGGATGAGGCAACATCTCCGGCATTGGCCTGCCATGAGAGACCCACCATGCCGTAACAGCCGAATTCATCACCGGCCGCCAGACGGTCGGTGGCGATCTTGGTGGTCAGCCATCCATCCTGCTGCCAATTATCGGCATCACCGTTGATGCCTGCAGATACATTTGCGATGATGATCGGCGAGAAAATCACCAGTGGAGAGAGTATCACCAGAGCCAGAGGTAATGCTATCCGCGTCCTTGCACTATCCCTGTGAGCACTCATACTCACCGCCGCTTGGCGGTGCAGGTACAATTCGCCCAGTTTGGTCACACCACTTCGAGCAGAGACCTGCACAAGTGGCTACCGGTGTTTGCCTCCGGGGTTGATTACAAATGGATGATTGACCTAGCGGGAATTGAGCAGATGGCGAGTGAACTTGAATCGGCCTGGGGGAAAATTGCCGAAACCACGGCAATAAAGGGTACCGGGCGCAAGATTTCCGCCCCATTCCTATTTCGCGCCCTGACCTGGACCGCCCAACCACTACTGCGATTGCTCGGGGCAAGATTTGTGGGCCTGGAACACATTCCCCGCAGAGGTCCAGCCATTGTCGCGGCCAATCATCTCTCCCATGTCGACCCGCTATACATCATCACTGCAATTCGGCGAGACACCCACTACCTGACCAAAGATGACCACTTTCAACACCGCCATACCGGTTGGTTCATGCGCGGCACCGGGCAGATTAAGACCGCCCGTGAGTCGGGCGCCAGCGAGGCCTTGTCCTCGGCAATCGATATCCTCAATTCAGGTAATGTGCTGGGTATTTTCCCGGAGGGGACTCGCTCAAAGAGAACCGAGGCACCTTTTCTTCTACCCGGAAAAACCGGGGTTGCCAGGGTTGCTTCCTCGCGCCCAAATGTTCCGGTCATCCCCATCGCCCATCGGGGGACCCGCGAAAAGATGACTCCGAATACCGATAAATTCCCCAAGTTACTGAAGCCGGCGACATTTACCTTCGGCCAGCCAATCACTTGGCTGGAATGGCTTGGTGATGCCCAAGGCGGTGGACAAAGTGTCGACAGTCTGAATCGGTTAGCCCGACAAGATGAAGCGCAGATTCGTGCCCAGCACGCTAAACTCTGTCGGAAGTTCACCGACCAACTGATGGGTTCCCTGCTCGCCCTAGGCGCCCCTTGAGAAAGCGTCATATGCCGTCGGTCAAATGAACGGATGGGAATACCATGCAGGCCTATCTCGACCTGATTCGCCACATTCTGGATAATGGTGCTCGGAAGGATGACCGCACCGGCACCGGCACCATCTCGGCCTTCGGCTATCAGATGCGCTATGACCTGAATACCGGATTCCCGATGGTGACGACCAAGAAATTACATCTCAAGTCGATCGTCCACGAGTTGTTGTGGTTCCTGAAAGGTGAGACCAATATCGAATACCTGAAGGAGCACGGGGTGAAGATATGGGATGCGTGGGCTGATGAGGACGGCGACCTCGGCCCGGTCTACGGCAAACAATGGCGGCGCTGGGAAGCCAAGGATGGTCGCGTCATCGACCAGATAGATGCGGCGATAGAACTGATTGGGCGCGACCCGGCTTCACGACGAATCATCGTCAGTGCGTGGAATGTCGGCGAATTGTCGGAAATGGCACTACAGCCTTGCCATGCGTTTTTCCAATTATACGTCAATGAGGGGAGATTATCGTGCCAACTCTACCAACGCAGTGCCGACGTCTTTCTCGGCATCCCCTTCAATATCGCATCCTATGCCCTGCTGACCCATATGATGGCGCAGGTCTGTGGATTGGCGGTGGGGGATTTCGTTCACACAATCGGTGACGCCCATCTCTACACCAACCACTTGCAACAGGCCAAACTTCAGGTTAGCCGCACTCCCCTGGGGTTGCCGGCCCTGCATTTGAATCCGGATATCACCAATATCGATGACTTCACCTACGAGGATATCGAGGTCAGAGGGTATGAACACCACCCGCATATCGCCGCGCCGATTTCGGTCTGAGGGGAACAGGGAAGGGGTGTAGAATGCTGACGATGATCGTCGCCTTCGACCGCAACCGGGCGATTGGCCGTGATGGCGAACTGCCTTGGCGACAATCCAGTGACCTGCAACGATTCAAGCGGCTGACCATGGGTTGTGCCATCGTCATGGGAAGAGCCACCTATGAGTCGATTGGCCGACCCTTGCCGGGCCGACGCAATATCGTCCTTAGCCGAAATCTCGAGTGGTCGGCCGAAGGGATTGAGACGATGTCGGTCGAAGAGGTCATTGCCTTGGGACGGAGCACTGAGGCATTCATCATCGGCGGCGGTCAGATCTACCGGCTATTCATGTCATATGCAAATGCCCTCGAGGTGACTATCGTCGATACCGAAGTCGAAGATGCCGATGTATGGTTTCCCGATTTCTCTGGATTTTCTGAAGTTTCCCGGTCGCCGGCCACGGCGGGTGAAAACGATGACCACGCGATGGAATTCGTTCGTCTGGAGCGGGTGGATGGCCTGGAATCGGATGCGCCATTGCCCACATGACAGAGATGGAAGTGAAAGCGGTTGCTGGTCAGTTGCCGTTCAGTTGCTGGTCAGTTGCCGTTCAGTCATCGGAATACTCGGTGACCCGAATACCCAGTTGACCGCGCCGACTTTTCCGTGACATTATCTTGTCCATTTTGGCGTGGAATACCGCCTCGATGTCAACTTCCATCGCCAAAGCATTTCCCAGCATCAAGATGAGCACATCAGCCAATTCCTCAGCCGCTTCCTCCTTCGGCTTGGCCTTGGTGATGGCGGCTGATAATTCACCCAATTCCTCGATTGCCAGAGCCAAGCGATAGCCCATGTCATGGCCGTTATTGGCGGGATTGGCGAAATCGTGCTTGTCGTGGAAGCGGGCGACCCGTGCCATCATCGTATCAAAACGCCCATCACAGAGTATTTCGGCCACCCCGGTCTCACCGACCGCCATCACCCTTTCACCAGCGCCACTGTTTATCCATTGCTCGACATCAACCGGTCGTTCGACCTCGCTCATGCCAACCCATTAGGCATGCAGTCCATTTGGATATCCCTTGCGGTTGGTGGGATTGGAGGTCGGACAACTTGTATGTAGGAGTCAACGGCGGGAAGATTCGATGAAATCCTCGATTGAGGATTCGGCAATCAGTTCGCCGATTATCTCAAGTGGTAGATTTTCAACCTTGGTGAAGCGGATGCAGGAGTTTCCCATATTCGGTTTGCGGCCAATCTCTTCATATCCGGCCAGGATGCGGGCAAGTTTCGTTTGATCGCAATAAATCGACATCATGTAAATCGCCATGTGGCGCTTCTGGTTGGCCAATGCACAGAAAAACAGCGGCTCGCCATTGTAGGTCTTGGGCTCTAGCGAAAGCGGCACCTGCCAGGAAATCATCCCCCGGTTCATCGTCTCCACATAGCCCTCGGGAATATTGTCGCGGAGGACCTGGTAAACCGGTTCAATCCCCTCACGCCGCCCCTCGGGCAATTCGGCAAGATATTGGGCGACCGTGGTTGCGTCAGATGAGACCATAATACTGGTGGTGGCTTCGCCCATTTCATTTCCCTGCACACGCCAAACAGGGACTATTGACCTGTGGACAATGCACCAGCGAGCAGATAGTAAGGTCGTCGGATGACGAGTAAGCCTCAGTTCTCGGCATTGCCGAGATGGTCGCTCTAGCCAAGATGGTCGAGCAATGCCGCCAGGGCCTTCCATGCCGGTGCCATTCCGGCCTGAGCAACGTCGGTGACGCCGTCGCCATCGAGATGGCCCTCGGCATCACCCATGCCGGCACCCCAGTTTCCGGCGATGACCACTGCACACATCGGCATTTCCCGCTCGGCCGCAAGGCGCACTTCGGGAACAAAGGTCATGCCAACACAGGTCGCACCATTGCGTTGCAGAGCCACGACCTCGGCCGGAGTCTCGAATTGTGGCCCGATGGAGCGGGCGTAAACATGGCGCATCCTGACATCGTCGCCCCGTTCGGGTTGGGCGGTTCGCAGAGCATGCTCCAAGACCTGGAGTAATTCCTTATCGATGACCTTGGTCATCGCCACGTGTACCACATCGTCGTCGCAAAAAGTCCAGGCATCGCCAGACAGGCACATCACATCCTCGACCACACCGACACTTCCCGGTGGCCAATCCTCGGCCAGGCTACCGACATTATTGATGGCGATACAGGCGACTGCCCCACAGGTTGTCAGGGCATGCATATTAGCCCGGAACTCGATTTTATGCGGCGGGGTGATCTTGTCACCTTTGCCATGGTGGCGTTGCACCACGAACAATGTGTGTTCAACCGCGCCCTCATCGCCACTTGAGACGGCATTTCCGGAGGCGGCAACCTTGACAACAGTCATGGGGACATCGCCCCATGGGGTTTCTACATTGACCTGGTCCAGCGATTTTACCGATAGCCCGGCAGACTCTAGACCGGGGCGTAATTCACCCGGACCGAGACTGGTTCCGCCTATCATCGCCAATCTTGCCATGGTCACACCCAAACTGCCTACTCTAAAGAGGGCTATCATAGCTGAGGATTATTCCTGGAGCCGGGCAATCAGTTCGTCTTTCTTACCCGACACAGGCTTGCCGGCTGACTTCAAGCGAGCCTTCAGTTCGGCCACAGTCAGAGAAGTCAAGTCCTCATCAGCGGCTGAATCAGGGGTTTCCTCGGGGGTTTCCTCGGGGGTTTCCTCAGACTCGGTCTCCTCGGAAGTCTCCTCTGGGGATTCCTCAGACTCGGCCCCATCTGCGGCTGACTCAGGTTTCTCGGATGATTCGAGCGCCTCGGCGGCGGCGAGAATATCGACTTCTTCGGATTCATCGCCATCCTTACCATCTTCGGTTGCCCCGTCTTCCTCATCTTCCTCAGACATTTCCGCCTCGAGGGCGGCGGCCTTGCGAGCCTTGGCTTCGGCGGCGGAGCGCTGTTCCTCTTGGTGGACTTCATCCAAGGTCGGCCCATCTTCAACTACCACACCTTCCTGCAGGAGTTGGCTCTTGCGAACCACGGCACTGCGAACCTGAGCAATAGTTTTGAGCGCCTCTTTCAAGGCATCTTCAAGTTCCGAGCCGAGCATTCCCTTCTGCAGTTTTGCGAAGGTGGATTTGGCGGCATAGCCGAGGATGATATCCTTGGAGGTGGCGCGAATCGCCTGCTTGACGCTGGTCTTGATTCTCCGGTCGGTGATGACCAAGGTCTTCAACCGTAGAAGGTAACCATCGGTGGTCACTACATCGTATATCCCGTCGACCTTACCGCGGTAGCGGCGAATCTGGCGGCGAGTGTAGTCGTTTTGGTGCTGGTGACCGATGAATTGCGTCAGTGCATCCTGACCGACGACGTCGATGACCTTGAAACGCAATTTCACGTGCATCTTGGTGAAGTCACCATCGAATTCCTGTTGGGTCATCTCGTAGATTCTTCCGAGAATGTTCTCGTCCGCTTCACCGATGGTTTCGCCAATCTGTTGATAGTTCCAAGGGAATCGGGGCGCACGGATGTTGTACCAACGTTTTGCCTTCCACTTGTCCTTTTGTTTTCGTGCCGCAGCGCGGCTCTGTACATTCTTACGACCAGCCATTATTTCCCCTCGGTTTATTGCGGGGGCTACCCCACTAGCGAGCCGCCGACTAACCGCCCATATTTCAAGGGCGCGGCCGGCCCTTCAACGGCAGCGGAAGAAAGCGAAGGACATTTAGCCTCGGGCATTAGTGCAACATCGAGTTCAATGCCGATACACTCCTTGCATTGGGAAGCATTTGCCTCGGGACTAGATGACGAGACGGTGATCTGTGCAGCGATGAAGTGGCTGTGTGGAGATGATGATTACATTACGGTCGAGAAGACCAAGTCATTTCACGGCAATTCGATTCACATCATCAGTGCCGACATCACCCGGCGCGGCCAAGCGCGCCGGGCATTGGCGAAGATAGGGGCGAATATCTTGAAGGAAATCTTGGCCGATATCATAGGCCGCCTCGACGACGAGAACTGCGTTCATTTTCGCCTGCGCCTCGCCGATTTATCCTGCGGCAAGATAGTTCTCGCCAAGCCCGGCGAGCACCGGGTGGTAAAGGGCAAGGTGAAACTTCAGGTCTACCCGCCGAAAAAGCCCATTGAAGTAGCGGAGATTCTGTTCGGCGAGGCAATTGAAAGGGCGATTCGGATGGGTTTCCCTCAAATGGTCTCCTAAGTAAGCCTCATATCCCACACTCCCCTCTGGCAGTACGAGGAAGTCTCATGACCCACGTGGTAGTATCCGGATGCGTTGACTGCAAATATCAGGAATGTGTGGCCGTCTGCCCGGTGGAATGCTTCCGCGAGGCACCGACCTATCTGGTGATCGACCCCGACGAGTGCATCGATTGCGGTGCCTGCATCCCCGAATGTCCGGTTGAAGCCATCTTCGCTGATACCGATGTTCCGGAAGAGGAATCCGCATGGATCGAGCGCAATGAGAAAGAGGCCCCCGACCTCGAAGTCGCAATGGGTGACTCACCGGTACTTGCCGATGACTGAATTCACCAGACGCAAGTTCGGCCCAGAACTTCAGCATGATTTGAGCGATTCGTTCATTAGACGGTGACGGCGAGGCGTGGTTATGGAAGAACTGGACCTGACTGAGTTGCGTCACGGCACCGACCTCATCAAGAAGGGGTTCGCCCGGATGCAACAGGGCGGGGTCATCATGGATGTGGTCACCCCTGACCAGGCAGCGTTGGCCGAAGAAGCCGGCGCTACCGCAGTGATGGCACTCGAGCGAGTTCCCTCAGACATCCGTGCCGACGGCGGCGTCGCTCGGATGAGCCATCCCGAACTCATCGAGGGAATAATCGACTGTACCAGCATCCCGGTGATGGCGAAGGCGCGCATCGGCCACGCCGAAGAGGCGCGAGTTCTCGAGGCGCTGGGTGTCGACATGGTCGACGAGAGTGAAGTCCTGACCCCGGCCGACCCATTCTTCCACATCGACAAGCGCAAGTTCACCATTCCCTTCGTCTGCGGCTGTACCAGCATGGGCGAAGCGGTGCGACGAATCCACGAAGGTGCGGCGATGATTCGCACCAAGGGTGAGGCCGGCACCGGAAATGTCGTCTGCGCGGTGCAACACGCCCGTTTGGTGAAGAGCGAAATCGAGTGGCTACAACAAGCCGATGAAAGTGGCATTGCTGGAGCCATTGAGGATATCGCCAACGAATTCTATCGTATTGAAGAGGCCAGTTCACTGGTCGACTTCGAATTATTGGCCACGCCATTCGGAGATATGGATGAATTGAGTGCCGGCATCAGCAGTATTCTCGATGATATCCGCACCATGGGGCGGCTGCCGGTGGTCACATTCTCGGCCGGTGGCATCGCCACTCCTGCCGATGCGGCATTGCTGATGCAGCACGGAATGGATGGAATCTTCGTCGGCTCTGGAATCTTCAAGTCAGAGGACCCGAAGACCACCGCCGATGCCATCGTCTTGGCAACCCATCACTTCGACGATGCCGCCAAGGTGGCCGAAGCGTGTGCGATGATGGCCAGTCCGATGCCCGGCCTGGAGATCGACGACCTAGAAGTTCGACTAGAGGAGCGCGGCTGGTAATCCAGTCCCACTGGCCACCCCGGTTGGTCGCTGGTCGCTGGTCGCTGGTCGCTGGTCGGCTGGCAAGGCTGGCAAGGCTGGCAAGGCTGGTCGCTGGTCGGCTGGTCTGGGACGCTGAAGATAATCACTCTTCTTCATCGACAACCTCGGTCACCTGACCATCGTAGCCCAACCAATAAGAGTAGAAGGCGAAATACAACTCATCATCTTCATTGAACCCGGTACCGATAAAGGAACCCTTGGTGATGGCGGTAATCGTGACATCGATGCTGACCATCATCGAATCATCGTTGAACCTGCTACCCGCGCTCTCTGCATTCCTCGCCTCGACCCTATAGGTCGCCTGATTGGACGAATCATCGCCGAACTCGTGCTCGAATGACCAGTTGTTGATACACTCCTCCTCCTCCACCAATACCGCTCCGCCCAATGAATCGGGCAAGGCTATCTCGATGCGAATCGCATCGGGGTCCTCGCCGACAGGGTTGTTGCTGCCGAAGTCACCGACGTTGTCAGAACAGCCGGCCTGGAAATGGATGAAGGTCGCATTCTCCACCGAGGAGGCGGGAATGTCGATGTTCAGATTGATTACCTGACCATTGTTCAGGTTACCATCGGTGATCACCTCGTCATACAGATCATCTATCTCCACGTCGAAGGTCCTCAATGCCGGCCCACCGGAACTCCCCTTGGAGAGCAGCATGCTCTCGAGCGGGCCGCCGAGAATGATGGTCATAAGTAAGAGGAAGCCGACCCCGGCGAAGGCGACCTTGTGACTGGACCCCTGCGGTCCACCCAGCCAGCCACTCTCATCATATGCGGTGCCATGCAGACTGGCCGGAAGCAGGGCCAGGCCACTGCGATTAGCCCCTGCACCCTCATGAAGACCGGTGAGTGAGGATAGCCCGGCAATGAACAACAGGGCCACGGCAATCTGCACAAATAGCAATGCAAGACCAGGACCCCAGTAAGCGGCGCCGACCGGTCCAATCGAACCCTG
>JAPOGE010000004.1 GCA_028283345.1 Candidatus Poseidoniales archaeon | reverse complement strand
TCCATTCGCAAATATTAGGATATATTTCTGATGATGATGTAGTGGACTCATTTGGAATAGGTTTGCCACAACAGGGAATGAATCAAAGTGAGGTTGTGTCATTTTGGGCCATTCCTGATGAGTATCTATCTAACGAAACCATCTCACAGAGAAATTATCTTCGCGATCAATTTGTACGCGGCGATTTAACTTACATCGTTGTCTCCTTGGAAGGTTCACAGACGAGTACCGAGAGCCGAGGCCAAATTGTAGATATGCGTTTAGAAAATCCGGATTTTGCTGAAGAATTAGAATCTGGTGATAATACCCAAATTCTCATTGGTGGTTTCGCAGCATACAATCAAGACACTCTGGAGGCTATCGGAGAGAACCTTCCCAAGGCTCTCGCATTCATTATAATAATGACAATTCTGCTGATTTATATTCAAGTACGGAGTATCGTGATTCCCATAAAAGCAGTTGCAATGAATATCCTTTCAATTTCCGCTTCTTTCGGAATGATGGTATGGGTTTTCCAATGGGGAAATGGGGCGGAATTATTAAATTTCACACCCCAACCAATCGATTCTGGAAATCCGGTAATTTTGTTCTGTATCATTTTTGGATTATCAATGGATTACGAGGTTCTGATGTTGTCCCGAATTCATGAGGAATGGGAAAGAACTGGGGACAATACATTAGCCGTTGCAACGGGTTTGGAGAGAACTGGCCGTTTGATTACAGGGGCTGCAGCGATTATGGTCGTAGTTTTCAGCGCCTTTGGATTATCCTCAGTCATCATTCTCAAGCAAATTGGATTTGGATTAGCGCTAGCTATTCTCATCGATGCCACTATCGTTCGTGCACTTGTTGTTCCTGCAGTGATGCGGTTAATGGGTAAGTGGAATTGGTGGAGTCCTTCTTGGTTACCCGGTTCAAAGAACGCTACCCGCACACAGACCACCCCTTGAAACACACCTTGTTTCAAACAATTTAACGTCTCACATTTGAGGCTGGTTGAAGGCGATGCTGCTCATCACCATCATCCCAATTCAAAACATAATGAACATCATTGGTTCCTTTATTGTGTACTTGTGTTTGTCTCAAATGAAGTGATGATATCCAGTTTTCTCCGGGAGTTTGCCACCAAATCTCCGACCACTTTGCAAGGCTGGTGCAGAGGGCAGGATTTGAACCTGCGAACCAATATGGACTGGGACCTCATCCCAGCGCCTTTGACCAAGCTGGGCAACCCCTGCCTGACCTTTGCAGTAATGCTCTGTTCTTGAAAGCAACGGGTGTTCATCCCTTTCCCGAGGGAGGGGTAATCAGGTGAGTGGTTCGGTGGGTGGTTTGAGGGGATGATTTGGTTAGATTCTCCTCAGGCGCTTGTCGGTCGATTTATTGATGGGTGTTAATTCGCCCGGTCTATCCAACCTAAGGTGAATGGTGAGATGAGAAGGTGGAATGATTATGAAACAAATATTACGAACCATTGGCGGGCTTATCATCGTCGCCTTGTTCCTGCTCTCTTCCACCACCCTGGTTAAGGCCGAGCACGAGTGGGACCATCGCTACACCATCTCGGGGAAAGTCCTAGATCTCGATGGCGATACCGCCCGCGGCGTGATGGTGGAAATCGATTGCTCTCCGGGAAAGACCGATGAGAGCCTGTGTGGCCTCAATACCGAGCGGGGATCGTCAACCGGATTGAGTGGGATTTACGAATTGGTGTTGCATTTCCATTCCTCTGACCATGGAAAGACGCTGATACTATCCGCTGAGGGAGACGAATTCAATCATACCATCGACCTTGAGGGGGGGGATGGTAAAATGGCCGAGGAAGACCGCTATGTGACTATGGATATACGCCTGAGTACTGATGTTCCAGTATGGTCATACTTCATGCCCTTCATCGTAATGTTAATCCTGATAATATTCACCATCTTATTTATCATGAAGAAGAAGGAAATGGGATTTTTCGCACCGAAAGCAACCGCGACCAAAGTGGTTGAGAGAACCGATTTGGTCAATTGCCCGAAGTGTGATGCCAAACTACGCTCGGACAATATGGTACGTCACCTGACCAGCAAGCACTGGATGAAAGAGGATGAGGCGAAATCCCTCGTCGACCTTTCGGATGAAGAAGAAGAATGAATTCTCCATCTCCTAGATGGGGCGGCTATAACCCATTCTAGAGTATGGGGTTCGGGCTCAGAGAAAGAGAGAAAGGCAGGTCAGACTGCCGTCGGCAGCCCTTATCTGCGCCATATCGATGCTGACCACTTCAAGACCCCTCGACTCAAGTTCTGCCACAACGGTCGGATAACCATCGGCAACCAATACTTTACCATTCGGTAGGCCTAAGGTATTACAGCCATAGGCCTCGGCTTCGGGAATCCAGATTATCTCGCCACCATCAGGTAATTCCCCGAATATCGACTGCTCCAGATATCCCTTTGGTGCCAGTAGGATGGTATCGGTAGGGGTGCTGGCCAAGCTGGTAAGATGAAGGGCATTGTCAGGGATATCGACGATGCGGAGTTCATATCCAAGGTGGTCGAGCAGGTCGCGTAGTTCAGCGATTCCGGCATCGTTGGTGCGTGATGAGCGGCCGACGAAGAATAGATCGCCAAATCGCAATAGGTCGCCGCCATCCATCTGCGCCGGGGGAGTCATCTTACAGACCTTGTAGCCGCTCAGTTTGTCGATAATAGCGTCGGCGACCGGTTGTTGCTCGCCGCGCCGACTGGGTGCTCCCAAAATAGGTAGGAGGACGTGGCCATCGATGATCACCGCTTGGTCTTCGACGAAAATGCAATCGGGATAATCCTCATCGGTGGGGATGGTGGTTACTTTGACTCCATTTTCCTCTAGGGCGGCGCAGTAGTCCTTATGGGTCTGCCTTGCAGACTCGACATCACTCGGCCCTGCACCGAAGAAATTTGCCAGTGCAGAACCGAATGAATCGGGAACTGCTCGCACCAGTGCGTGGCGCTTCTGGTCAAGGCGGACGGTCGCCATCGTATCTCCGCCCGATTAGTGTCTCTTAACCATTACCGATGAGTGGAAATGTGTTTCAGGTTAGTGGAAAGGGGTGGTTCGGTTTTCCAATTATTATCTGGGTTATTTCTCATCCTTCAATCAATGGTGTGCGCTTATCTTCTTCGCAGTCCAACACCACATGGTTCGACCACAGATAACCAATGCGTGCTGGGGGCTTGGGGTGGGGGTTCTTTTTTCCCATTATCCTCAACCACTGATCTCACCTGTTAAGGGATAAAACTCTCGGTCACCTGCAGGCTCATCATGGGTTCAACTCCCGGTAAAATCCCTCTGAATTCTAATGCTTTCTTCGGGCTCTTGTCTAGGGGGGAATTGCCTTCTACCGTACTTCGCACTTCCTTCACCACTTCCTTCACCACTTCGTGTCTCAGTAAGTACTCACCTTCAAAAGTGGACACTCTACCCAATGGTCATGCGGTCAGCACCAACCAGTTTCCTATTGGTGGGATTGTTTCTGCTGGCACCATTGGCCGGTTGTTTCGGGGCTGATTCTGAGGCCGGCCCATTATCGGACCAACTACAGGTGACTCCCGCAGTGTGGACTGGGGGGGTCTTCCAAGGGGTCACCTTGACGGCAAAAACTGACCTTGCGGCCTTCATCCCCTATCTGATTATCAATGACGAAAGCGGCTATGTGCAGAATTCCACCGTGATAGACCTGAAGGCCGGACAGAGTATCCAGATCACCGTGCTGGCCCCGCCGCGAACCGATACCGCGGTCGTTCTGGTCGGTGAATATGGCCGCCAGGAGTGGCCGATTCGCGATTTGAATGAATCGTGGCGTACCTGGATTGATGTGGGCGGACACGATTACGCCGACGGCAACGGTATCTTGCGACTGGCTAGTGAAAACAGTAGTCTTGACCAAGTGACCAATGCCTCGAAAACCGGCGGTCCGGCCGGGATTGTCCGTCTCGATATTGTCAGGCCCGTAGTCAGCGGTTGGTGTGAGGAATGTGGGGGATTTGTCGCCGATAATGGTGGGCGTTTCGCCACCGGGTTGGTGAATGGCATGACCACTTACAACTATCTTCACCTGTTGAGCGACGAATCGACCGACGTGTTGGATTTAGCCGACGGTGCCCAAGGATATCTTGACCGCTGGGCCGGACAGGGAAATATGGCCTATGAGGATGGAGCGCTCTGGCTGATTTCCGAAATGGAGAGTTTCGGCCTTGAGGTGATGACTCATCGCTTCCAATTCACAGATATTTTCAGTAAGCAGAATCCCGAGGCCTACAATATCTGTGGTTACCGCTGGGGTAGTGAATACAAGGATGAGTGGATGGTGTTCGGAGCACACTTCGACGTAGCCCCGCCAGCCAATACCGCTCTACCGATTGCCGACCCGCATCTGACGGGAAGTCGTACCTACGGCACCAGGGTCGGCGCTTACGACAACACCGCCGGCACCAGCATGGTGTTGACCGTGGCCGAGGCGATGGTGAATTTCGATACTCGTAGGACGATGGTTTTCTGCTTGTGGAGTGGTGAAGAGGGGGGCAAGCGCGGCTCTGATTACTGGACCGAGTATTATGTCAAAGAGGATAATCCGCAGGTGGTGATTACCAATTATATCAATCTCGATATGGCCGGAGTCAATTGGCCCGGTGGTGGTGGCGCCCCGCACGGTGACCCGTCCCTGAGCATCGATGATACCGGCTATCCCAAGGATGACGAGGTCTGGCCGATGCGGGTTTATATCGGCCCGAGCCAGGATTATGACAAACTGAATCAGCCAGAGATGGTTCGGTTGGCGATGTGGATCGGTAGCGATGCCATCGGTGTCGAGGCGCAGGTACAGATTTTGGTCGGCCAAGCCGAGCACGATGAGAATACCTGGAAGGTCGAGGATTGGCTTGACCGAGGTCGACCGGAATTGATAATTTATGAAGATACCACGGCACGCAGTGACCATGCCAGTTTCCAAGATAATCTCGGAACTGTGACCATGGGCTTCGGTGGGCTGGTCGATGGTTACTGGTGCTATCATCAGGTCTGTGATACCTTGGAAGAGATGGAAGAGTGGATGGATACCAAAGGGAAATCATACGGTGAAGAGAATACCGGCAAGGATAATCTGGTGAATAGCCTCGATATGGTTACTTGGTGGGCGGCTTACTCGTTCTTCCATTTGGATGAGAAACCAGTGATCAACTCATATCTTTGAGGCCAGGGAACTGACCAGGTCCATCGGATTCCACACCCCGCCAAACCACCATAGGAGGAGGGGGATGGCAAATACCCCCAACATCGCCCAGAAAGCCACTTCCGACCACGCCTTGACCTTGAGACCATCGAGTGGCCCGAAGGGCAACATGTTGAACATTCCCAACACCAGATTAGCGGTCAGCCAGTATTGTATCATATACCATATGAGTAATTTATAATTGAGCGAATTACCACTCAGGAGGTTGGTGATGTCTCCGTTCGCCCCGGTCATGGCAATCAGTATCGCCCCGAGGGGAATGCCGATCAGGAATAACCCGAAATTGACCATTGGTCCGGCGATGGCGATGTGGCCGTTTTGCCGCCGGGTGACCAGCCCTGCCACCATCACCGCCCCGGGTGCCATGAATACCACTCCAAGAACCGCGGCGATTGCCACCCCTATCTTCAATCCCCTCGGATCGGCGCGAAACTCGGCCCAGCAGCCGTATTTCTTAGCCACCACCTTATGGCCGATCTCGTGGAGTAAAAACGCCGGGCCAACCGCGAAAAGCATCACTGGCATCATCACTATGATAGTGATGAACCAGGTGGTGAAGCCGGTTCGGAGCAAACCGAATATGCCACCGGTGACCATCAATCCAAGTGCTAGAGTAAACGCCGCGGTGGCCAAGAAAAGGTGACGCTTCTCCTCCTCACTGAAATGCCAGATCCGGCCGGTATGGTGCTCAATCGGTTGTTTGTAGTTAGGAACTTCCCAAAATCCCTGGAAGACCGGTCGTGCGGTGGTTTGCACGTGGCTCACCCGGGTGTAAGGGTCACGCTCGAGCATCGCTGCCCGTGGGTCTCGTTGCGGCTGCACGGCCACCCCCCGTAGTGCTCACCTTTCAATGGTCTCATCGTGGTGTTCAGACAAGCGCTCGCTTCATGGGGGGTGAAGGGATGGAGGGGTCGGGTCCCAGCATGAGCATGCCGCGCAAAGCGATGAAGGAGATGGGCTTTCAAACCTGTTGTCTACTCTGTGATGCAGCCGATATTGCCGGCACTGGCCGCTGCCGTAGGTGTATCACCAACCATGCTGAAATTCGTGATGCTCTGCCTGATAACCCGACCACACCGATCGACCAATTGGCGGTCGAGTTGATGCAGATGTTGGCAAACCCACATCGCTGGGACCATGACCCGGTACATGGGCCGGCCCTGCGAAGATATCAGGTCTTGGCCGGTGAATTCACCGATGTGGCTCCTTTGGCGACCACCGAGGAGGTCGCCGACCTGTTTGAGCGCCAAGCGCAGAAATCCAAAACATCGGTGATACGTGATGTTGCCAACCAAAGTCGGTGGAAAGACGCCGCGCCGAGCCCTGAGGAGGCGAGAGAAATAAACCGAGAAATCCCCCCCGCGGCCGAGTCCTTAGCCGGAGCAAGAACCATCCCGAGTAAAGAAATAGAGAAGGTAGATGTCAGCGATAGGCCCGGTGAGGACCGGGGGTTGTCGGACCGGGTTGCCGCCGCTGAAAAGGGTAGGAAGGCGCTGAAGATTGAGCGGGAACAGATTGAGGACCGTGAATTTGCCCGCCGTCAGGCGCAACGTAAAGCCTGGGATGGGGAGGTTGAGGGAGTTTCTGAATTGCTCGGAGAGGATGTCTCGCCCAGCGACGACAAGGACGATTCTGGTGAATCCAAACCTAGGGGTGGGGTGGTGAGTGACTCCAGGGATTCTGTTGGTGATGAGTTAGATATTTGAGATAATGTTATTCCTAGAATCATTGGTCACTAGTGTTAATTAGCGAATAATAGATGGTTCATTATTTTATAGTGTAACTTATTCTTTGTACCATACTGCCTTTGTTCTTCTTCCCCAACAATTCCAACTCACCAATTTCACCTAAGTTGGCCACGTGCGTCCCGGCACAGGGGCAGAGGTCGAAATCATCACCGATGGTGATGACCCGCAATTGCTTGACCGAAATCGGTAGCAAATCCATATTGGTGCGCTCGGGTGGCATTATCCGATTGACCTCATCTCTGGTCATGGTCGAACAGGTCACCGGTAATTTGCTGTCGATAATCTCTTGGGCGGTGGTGAATACCCTCTCGAGCATCTCCGTATCGAATTTGATTGGGTGGAAATCTATTCTGCTACGGTCGGTATGAATCTGGTTACCCACCGTCCTGGTGCCGTGAAACATCTCGTAGACCACCCCGCTGACCAGATGTTGTGCGGTGTGCATCCTCATGTGGGCATAGCGCCTCTGCCAATCGATGGTGCCGTGCACTTCGTCGCCGATTGTCAGCCCATGGTCAACTCCGACGAAGTGATTAACCTCATCCCGGCCTCTCACTTCGGTGACGGTAGTTGTTCCAATATCGGATTCAAGATGACCTACATCCCAATTCTGGCCACCACCCAAGGGGTAGAAGAGAGTGCGGTCGAGGACTACGTTATCCTCGGTAATCGCGGTCACGATAGCGGAAAATTCGCTGTCGTAGCACGCGGCAATAGATTCCATATACAGTAACTCGGTCGCCATACGACCGGTTCTGGAGGTTATCGGTTCTCAAGTTTCCGTATCGGTTGGGCAACCAGATTTCTCAGCAGATGTTCCAGACTCCAGGTGGGGAGTAATCTGGCATGGAGGTGCGCCAGTGGTATCCACAACAGAGTGTAGGCCAACACCACCAGTGAGCAGGTCATCGTCGACCAGTCACCGATCTCATCGAGGCGATAGAGGAAGAAGAAAGGGATGAAGTGCACCACATATACCGTCAGTGACCGCTGGCCGAGGTCGATCAGTGGTTGATAATGTGGGAGATTCTTACTCACCTGCCAGAGGATTCCAACTCCAGTGAAGGCATATATCAGGAAGGGAGTATTGGCCGGGAAGAAGGTCAACACGGCCTTACCATTGGGTAAGGCCAGGGGAATGTTTTGGCTGGTGGCGGCGCCCAATGCCATGAAGAAGAAGGCAATTCCGGCGATGATGAGATACCAGAGTGATGGGGTGGTGGTGCGATCTCCGGAGTGGTTTTCGGTGGCGGTGGTGGACGTGGTATTGGGTTGTTTTTCCGCCCGCGTGGCGGTTGTCTGGTCGGCGATTATCGCCCCCAGCATTGCGAATACCAGCCATGGAATCAGTGGGTATGTTCCGGTGGTGAAAAGGTGTTGAAACGCGCTGGTGATGGTCGGGGTGTGAACCCGAAAGTTCCAATTTAAGGGTCCCATCGCCGCCGGAAATATCCATGGTAAGAAGACCATGATGGTCAATATCACCGGCCAGACTGGGGCACCATTTTTCCACTTCGCACGGATTGCCGCCAACCACATGGGTGAGAGGATAATGGTGATGGCAAATAGTGAGAGGACCCCGGGGGTGAAGGGCTCAAACAGGTGTGGTGCGGCCAGATTAACCAATATCTGACAGGCGAATAGGAATCCTCCACGGATGATGATTTTGCGCTTGGTCAACCGGCTCCTCGCCATTCCCCATCCGCCGATGGTGACGAATAATGGCGCCGCCAATCCCCCCAGTCCTGAGATTATGAAGGCCAGAAAACTGGTCATCGATACATCTCTCGGCGTCCAGGTCGCCGCGGCGTGCACCATCACCATAAGGATGATTGCCAGCGCCCGTAATTGGTCGAGGTGGGTGAGGCGTTCGGGGTGAGTGAGGGGTTGCGGGTATTGTAGTTCGCCCATATACTCACTTCATAGGTTGTTCCTGACGTATTCAACGGCATTTCGAAACATTGCCATTCCTTCTCCTTGGCCCGCCACCGCCGTGGTGATGTCACCGCTGTGACCATTGGTAGGGCTGGTTTGGTCGGTGTCTGTTTGGCCTCCTTCCCGGGTCCACGTCGCCCCCAACCATTGCGAGTGGTTGGCCTCGGGGTGGGGCATCAGCCCATAGACCAGTCCGCTCGGGTCGCAGACCCCGGCGATATTGCGCATGCTGGCGTTGGGGCATAGTGGGTATGGCAGGGCTTCATCGCCGGCCGAGGGATATTGGTCATTGGGGTCGATATATCGGCACACCAATTGTCCCGCGCTATGCAATTGGTCGAGAAGTTCCTGGGATGGGGTGACGAATTTACCTTCTCCGTGGCGCACCGGGGTGCGCATTCTCTCCAGCCCTTTGGTCCAGATGCATGGGCTGTCGCGGTTGAACTCAAGTGTGACCCAGCGGTCTTCGTAATGACCGCTGTCGTTGAGGGTCAGTGATGCTGATTGTTGCAGGGAGACCTCATCATCACCGGGCAGAAGACCCATCTTCACCAGGACCTGGAAGCCATTGCAGATACCGATTACCGGCCTGCCTGACTTGACGAAAGCGCGCACCTGCTCGCGTAGTCCGAAGCGCAGGCGATTGCCGAGTATCCGGCCACTGCCGAGATGGTCACCGAAGGAGAATCCACCGGGTACCGCCAATATGTGGTAATCCTCGAGGTCGGCGCTTCCATTGAGGAATTGATTGACGTGCACCCGATGTGCCCTTGCCCCAGCCATCTCGAATACCGCCATCGTCTCCAAGTCACAATTGATGCCGAAGCCGGTCAGCACCGCTACCTGTGGGGTTTCGATCACTCCGGTCGCCCTCCGTCCAGAGTTCCCTGCCAGGCACTACGCAGTTCTTCTACCCGGGATAACAGAACCGCCTCACCATTTGCTGTGATTGTGAAGTTGTGTTCGTTGTCGTGATTCACCGTACCGAGTGAAGTGGTGGAATTACCGGCCATTGCGGCCTCGAACCCCGCTTGGTTTTCGGGCCTTATGCTGACGATAATCCTCCCCAGACTCTCGCCGAACAGTGCTCCCCAATGGTCTAGTTCCGCATCACTGGATAGGATTGTGCTGATGTCTACCGCACATCCGGCATCGATTCCTATACAACATTCGGCCAGAGCGACCGCCAAGCCGCCGTCGGAACAATCGTGGGCACTGGCGACCAGCCTTTCTCGCATGGCCGCGGTAAGTGCCCGGTACATCACGATATTGCGCTCGGCATCGATTGCTGGCACCGCCCCACCGATTCCGCAGGTGGTCGTGGTGGTTGTGGCAGTCATGGTGGTTGTTGTGGTCGTGGGCACATTGGTAGCATCAGCTGCATCAGCTGCATCGGTAGGGTCGGTAGGGTCGGTAGGGTCGGTAGGGTCGGCTACATCGGTGTTGGCTGCCGCCTCTTCGCTGAACATGAATGCCAACTCACTGGCACCGAGTTCCTGATGGCTCTCGCCGAGCAGATAAATCAGGTCACCGGCGGTTTTGAAATCACTAGATACCGCGTAGCGAACATCGTGATGATTGCCGAGCAGGCTGAACAGCAGGGTCGGAGGGATGCTGATCTTCTCGCCCTCGATGATGGCATCGTTCTTCATCGAATCCTTGCCGCTGATACAGGGCAGTCTATAGGCCCGACAGACCTCGTCGAGGGCGCGGTTGGCTCGGACCAATTGCGCCAATTTGTATCTTCCATCGGGGGTTTTCTCCGACTCTATCGGGTCGCACCAGCAGAAATTGTCGAGCCCGGCAATCTTTTCGAGGTCAACCCCGACACAAACCGCATTTCGTAATGCTTCGTCGATGCTGGCGGCGACCATCGCATAGGTGTCGATGTCGGAATAGCGCGGCACTATGCCGTTGGAGATGACCGCACCCTGCACTTCGCCGATTATCGGCGCAATCACCGCGGCATCGCTGGGGGCATCGTGATTGACGCCACAGAATGGTTTGATTACCGACTGGGCGATGACTTCGTGGTCGTAGGACCGCACCCACCATTCCTTGCTGGCGACATTTGGCCGCGCCATGATTCTGGTGAGGACCTCACCCATCTCGATGGCACCAACATCGGGGGTGATGAGAGGGTTGTGTTCTGGTGGTGACCACTCTGATTCAAGTTGTAATTGTGGACAGCCATCATAGAGGAACGATATCGGCAGGTGGGCGACGACCTGCTCGCCGTATTTGACCAGAAAGGTTCCATCATCGGTGAATTTCCCGACCCTGGTGGCCTCGACCTCGTGAAGTTGGGCCAGGGCCTCGAAGGCGGCGGTGTCCTCCTCCCTCAGACCTACCGTCATCCTCTCTTGTGACTCGGAGACGAGGATTTCCCACGGTGACAGCCCGGGTTGTTTGAGGGGTACGGTGGAAAGGTCAAGTTCGGCCCCATCGGTCAGTTCGGCCATCTCACCAACACTGGATGATAGCCCCCCGGCGCCGTTATCGGTGATGACCTGAATCAAGCCGGCATCGCGCGCCTCGAGTAGCATGTCAATCATTTTCTTCTGGGTGATGGGATCACCGATCTGTACCGCACTGCTCGGGCTTTCCTCAGTCAATTCAAGACTTGAGAAGGTGGCACCATGAATACCATCACTGCCGACCTTGCCGCCGACCATGTAGATGATGTTGCCCGGGCTCGGGGTCTTGATGTGACTCTCTCGCCCATCCGGCAGGTGACGGGGCATTATCCCGACGGTGCCGCAATAGACCAGAGGTTTACCGATGTATCGGTGGTCGAAAATCATCGCCCCGTTGACGGTCGGGATGCCACTTTCGTTTCCACCGGCCCGCACCCCGGCGTGGACACCGCGAAATACTCTGGAAGGGTGGAATAATCCCGTTGGCAGGTCACCATCATAATCGGGTGGGCCGAAGCAGAAGACATCGGTATTGGCGATTGGTCTAGCGCCAAGTCCGGTACCCAAAATATCGCGGTTGACGCCGACTATCCCGGTTATCGCCCCGCCGAATGGGTCGAGGGCGCTGGGGGAATTATGGGTCTCTACCTTCATGCACAGACTCCAATCCTCATTCCATTCGATGACCCCGGAATTATCATGAAATAGTGACAATAGCCAATCTGCAGATTCCCTGATATCGAAGGTCGGCTTCATGATGTGGGTCTTGAACAATGAATCTATGGTGCTGTCCTCGCCGGTCTGGTTATCGACATGGTGGATTTTTGCTGCGAAAATCTTGTGTGAACAGTGTTCCGACCAGGTCTGTGCCAGACATTCGAGTTCGACATCGGTAGGGGCATCGGGGATGATGCCGTGGCTTTTGCGAATCGATTGGGTCTCGGGGTCGCGGTAGTGGCTTTGAATGGCCTTCATCTCCTTGAGATTAAGGGCCAGTAAACCGGTTTGTGAGAGTTCGATCAACTCTTCATCCGTAATTTCAAGGTCTATGGGTGCCGGTGGTTGATATTCGGTTGGTGGGCGTTCGGGAAAATCCAAACTCGCATTTCCCTCCGACGATACCGACACCCTCTCAATCATCTGGTTGTGTAATTGATTGCTCAACCAGTCGATGTCGAGGTCTTGTGGCAATCCCCAGAACACGTACCCTATGGTGGTTGCTACCGCTAGGCCCTCCTTGTCGGGAAAAAGGGTATGTAAGCCGTCTAAGGCGGCTTGCGCCCGGTTATCGGTCACTCCGGGTTTGAAGCCGATTAAGATGGTCAGGTCGGGTTCAGTGGGAAAATATCCGGAGTTGGTGAAGGTTGAGTTGGCTCGGCAATCTTCGATGATCGGGTCGCTGAATAACTCGGTGGTGGCGCGGGACAACTCACTCGGTCTCAGGTCACCTTTCACCAGATAGCCCAAGGTACTCCTGATCTCGGTGATGGTGAGGTTGTGGTCACCGAATAATTGTCGGCGTATCGATTCACCACGTGAATCGATCATCCCGTTACCGGTTTTCGGTAGTACTTCGATGGTATGGACCCGCGCTGCCATTCGACCATCGACCCCTGTTGGCAATTATCACCCCGCGACGACATCCCATCAATTCATCGCTTGATTAAGCAGACTTTTTCTTCGCCCCAGCGAAGAAGGTTTTGAGGTGTTGACCGGTGTAGGAGCGCTTGTTTTTCGCTACTTCTTCAGGGGTTCCGGCGACGATTAACTCGCCGCCGCGGATGCCTCCTTCGGGACCAAGGTCAATCACCCAATCAGCTGATTTAACCACATCCAGGTGGTGCTCGATAACCAGCACTGTATGGCCTTTGTCACGTAGTTGCTGGAGCACGGTGATCAGTTGCTGGATGTCGGGAAATGATAATCCGGTGGTCGGCTCATCGAGGATGTAGAGTGTGTGTTTATGGGTAGGTCGTCCCAGTTCGCTGGCCAGTTTAACCCGCTGTGCCTCACCGCCGGAAAGTGTTGTGGCGGGCTGGCCGAGGTGGATGTATCCCAATCCAACCGCATCCAGAGTCCCCAGTATACGAAATAATCGGCGGTGGTTAGAAAAGAATTCAACCGCTTCAGCGACCGACATCTCCAGCACTTCGTGGATGTTCTTACCCTTCCACAGAACTTCCAGAGTTTCTCTGGTGTAACGCTTTCCCTTGCAGGTGTCGCAGGTTATCCACACGTTGGGCAGGAAATTCATCTCCAGTTTCAGTTGGCCGGCACCCGAACAGGCCTCACAGCGACCACCACGCACGTTGAAAGAGAAATGTCCGGGGGTATAGGCGCGCTCTTTAGCCAGGGTGGTGGCGGCGAATAATTTGCGAATGTCGTCGAAACATTTGGTGTAAGTCGCAGGGTTCGAGCGCGGGGTGCGCCCGATTGGGCTCTGATCGATCACTATCACCTTATCGACCGATTCAATACCCTCACAGGAAGTGTACTTTCCTACCACCACATCGGCACCGTGCAGTTGTCTCTGCAGCAATGGGGCGAGGGTTTCGGTGACCAGGCTGGATTTTCCCGAGCCGGAGACGCCGGTGATGGCGACAAAACACGATAGGGGGAATCTGACTTCGATATCGGCGAGATTATTGGCCTTAGCTCCGGTTATCGTCAGCCAGCCGTTTTCTGGCGGGGTGCGCTTTTCTGGAATTGGAATCTGCTTCCGCCCTGAAAGATAGGCCCCTGTAATGCTTTTCTTGGCTTTGAGAATTTTATCCAAACTACCACTGGCAACGATTTCTCCGCCGTCTCGTCCAGCCTTGGGACCTAGATCGACAATCCAATCCGCCTGACGAAGTGTATCTTCGTCGTGCTCGACGACTATCAGGGTATTACCTAGATCGGTCAATTCTCGCAAGATGGCGAGCAGGCGGGCATTGTCACGCTGGTGCAGCCCGATTGAAGGCTCATCGAGAACATACATCACCCCGGTCAGGCGACTGCCGATCTGGGTCGCCAATCTTATCCTCTGGCTCTCACCACCAGATAGGGTGTTGGCCCGCCGCTCAAGGGTGAGGTAATCAAGACCGACGCGGTCGAGAAAACTGAGTCGGGATTCGATTTCCTTGATGGCTTCACGGCCGATGAACAATGCGCGCTCATCCAACGGTTTGCAGGATTTTTTCAGGGATCTGTTCAGATGTTTTTTCGTGGACTTATCGCCGGTCCACAATCGTACCACCGCCAAGGCCTCATGGATGCTGCAGAAACTCAGACCATGCAAAGTCACCCCACCCACCGTCACTCCACGGGCGGCGGGATTGAGTTTGGCCCCTTTGCATTCGGTGCACGGCTCATCGTTCATGTATGCGGTCAATCTTGAACGGTTCTTCTCCGAGGTGGTTTCGGTGTAGGTCTTCTCCAATCGCCCGAACACCCCCTCCCATGGTCGGCGCATATTGTAGGTTGAACCGCGCTTGCTGGTGAAGGTGAAATCGATGATGGTCGAGCCCGAACCATGGAGGATGATGTCTTGTGAATCTTCAGATAATTGAGAAAAGGGGGTATCGGTCGGAATGTCATAGAATTGTGCGGTCTGCTCCAATAAAGTGCGATACCAACCGGCGTTGATGGATGACTGGAATGGTTTGAAGCAGCCCTCGCTGATGCTTCGTTCCGGTGTCAACATCAATTCGAGAGAAAAGGTTCTCATCACCCCTAAACCTTGACAGTTCGGACATGCCCCCAGAGGAGAATTAAAGGAAAATATCCGTGGGCTCATCTCGGTCATGAAGGCGCCGTGTTGGGGGCAGGCAAAGGTCTCGGAATATGCTTCGACCAGCCCTTCTTCGCTTTCTCTTGCCACACTGCCCTGGCTGATTTTAGCGGTTTTGTATGGTGATTTCAGACTTTCAATCGCCACCGCACCCCCACCCAATCTGAGAGCCTGTTCGACCGCCTCGGTCAGGCGCTGACGGTTACTCATATCAAGGCGTAGACGGTCGAGGCGGACATCGATATCGTGGCGGAGATTCTTATCCAATGCAGGTACATTCTCAAACTCCGCTTCCCGGCCATTTACCTTGCCGTTCAACCATCCGGATTCCACTAATTTCCGGAACAGGTCGGCATGGGTACCCTTTCGGTTGCGCACTACTGGTGACCAGATGGCGATGGTGTGGGCCTCAAATCGATAGAGGATGTCGTCGACGATGTCCTGCACCGTGCGAACCGATACTTCGCGACCGCATTCGGGGCAATGTGGTTGGCCGATTCGCGCCCATAATAAACGAAGATAATCCATGATTTCGGTGACGGTGGCCACGGTTGAACGGGGATTGTGGCTACCGGATTTCTGGTCGATGCTGATGGCCGGAGAAAGACCTTCGATTCCATCGCAGTCGGCTTTTTTCATCTGCCCGATGAATTGCCTTGCATACGTGGACAGGCTCTCGACGTAGCGGCGCTGGCCCTCGGCGTAAAGGGTATCGAAGGCGAGGCTGGATTTGCCACTGCCTGACACCCCGGAAATGACGATGAATTTTCCTCGGGGCAGATCTACATCGATATTTTTCAGGTTGTGGGTGCGCGCCCCACGCACGGTAATCCAGCCTTCTCGGCGGTTGCCGTCAACGCTTTTCTTCCCACTCATCTCCGCCGCCACAGCATCGGTCATCACGCTCGTTATTGAACTCATGTTCGCTACAACAGCAAGGCATCTATCCACTCACCAACCGCGCCGCTGGTGCCGGGAGAAAGAAGGGTAAGGGCGCCTGCGGTGGCCAGGCCATGGAGATTGTTTGAGCCCTGGTGGGTGGTGACCCGCCCGACAAGGCCTTCGGGGGTGAATTCAAGGTTGATTCGACGCAGTGTAAGGCCATCGGCCATAACTTTCACCGCGTCGGCCAATCTTACTCTGACTTTGGCTTCACGTGGTCCGCTGGCGTTGGTTTGACTACGGATCCATGGCGCTACAAGAATACGAAAAACCACATGACTGGAAACAGGGTTACCGGGTAATCCCCATATAGGTATATCTTTCCAAGTACCAAATATTGGTGGTGAGCCAGGGCGTAATTTAACTCGCCAGAAGTGGATGTCACCCTCATCCTCCATTATTTTTCGGACAAAATCGAATTCTCCCATCGATACCCCCCCGCTAGTGATAATGATGTCTGCGGATCTGGAGGCCTCATCCAAGGCCGCCCGCAGGGAGTTGAGGTCGTCGGCGACATTGGGGTGAATGGTCGGTGCGTGCCCCAACCATTTCACCAGGGCGGCCAGGCCATGGCTATTCGATTCGTAGATCTGTCCGGGTTTCAGTTCTTGGCCGACCGGGATGATTTCGTCGCCGGTGCTGATAATGGCGATTTTTAGTTTGCCCTGTACCTGCAGTTCGCCGAATCCCATCGTTGCACACAGTCCCAGGCGCTCAGGGGTGAGCAGGGTTCCCACCGGGAAGACCATCTGGCCAGCGGAGATATTTTCACCGCGTCGGCGGATGAAATTAGGCTTTGATGGGTAGTGGAGTTCTACCTGTTGGCCGGATTCGTCAACTGTGGTATGCTCGACTTGGATAATCGAGTCAGCTCCTTCTGGCATCGGTGCTCCAGTCATTATTCGCATCGCTTGGCCAGCCTCCACGGCCGCGGCAGTGGTGCTGGTTTCGCCCGCAGGCAAGGTACCGATTATCGCCAACGTCACCGGGGTTTCGGGGGTGGCGTGAATGGTGTCTTGGTGCTGTACCGCCCAACCATCCATGGCCGAGTTGTCGAATGGTGGGTCATCGATCGGGGAGATGAGGTCGGTGGCGAGTAATCTATTGTCGCCCAACTCCAATCCCACTACCTCCGCGGTAGTGTTCAAGGGAGTTCGGTCAGCGATTGCCCGGGCTTCGTCAACGCTCACGAAGTACGGTGTCTGCTCGCCCATGTTCCACCCACATCACTCTCTTGTTTGAAATTGTGCGAGGCGAGATTTCATGGATGAGGGGGTGATGGGCGGCCATGGAGTTGTGGTTCGTCCTTACTTTGGCCGCCCTGTTGGTCATCGCCGCACTCTATTCCTCGGTTGGCCATGGTGGTGCTTCAGGATATCTGGCCATCCTCTCTCTGACGGCTTTCGCCACCCGCGATGTGGCGTGGTTGAAACAGCAGGCATGGTGTTTGAATCTCCTGGTGGCGGCGCTGGCATTCTACCACTATCGGCGCGGCGGCCATCATGTTCCAAGACTGACCATCCCATTCATCGTCGCCAGTATTCCGCTGGCGGTTGTCGGCGGTTACATGAATGTCGGTGGAGAAATATACGATATTCTCCTGTCTTTGACTCTGGTCTGGGCCGCATGGCGATTGTTTTCGATTTCCTCAAGTGATGATGCCAGATTGGAAATCACCGTTCCTAAAATGAAGGTCGCGGCACCGGTTGGTGGGGTGATCGGTTTTCTCAGTGGGATAATCGGCGTCGGTGGTGGCATCTTCCTCTCCCCAATCATATTATTGAAAAGGTGGGCGACGCCGAAATCTGCCGCAGCCACTGCAGCCTTATTCATCTGGGTTAATTCCGCCGCAGGGCTAGCTGGAAGCGCATTATCAGGACAGTTATCCCTCGAGTTTGATATTTTGATCTGGTTCCTCGCCGCGGTACTAATCGGTGGACTTATCGGTTCTCGTTTCGGCGCCTATTTCGCCTCACAGACCATGGTGAGAAAAATATTGGTGATGGTATTGGTGATCGCCGCCCTGAAACGCCTGCTTGAAATGACCAGCATACTTTGAACCGCAGATGTATTTGTATGAAATAAGCGCTTGTAACCTATTCATACTTATGAGAAATAGAGTGATTTGCGGCTATGCAAAGTTACCTATTGTAATTGCGTTACGATTCATCTGCCCGCGTACCATTTTGAGAAACCGCTGATTTCTATTCGAAGCTGTCTTCGTGCTCGCAGTTAGGACAGGTGATGGTATAGCGCGCCCGCTTTGGCTTGGGCGCCTGCATTACCGAACCGCAAAGTGAACATTGATGGCGAAGAAATTCCGGAGCGGCGTGAACTGTGTCGGCACTTATGTCTTCGAGGACACGAGATGTTTCCCAACCGACTTGATCGGTATAGGAATCGGTGTCTTTGATGTTGCGGCTCTTCAGAGTCAATCGCAACTTTCTGCGCCGGCGCTTTTTCTTACCTGTGGGTGATTTACCACCTCGAGGACGCTTTGCAGCCATGCGCCGTCGTCGATGAGTCTTCTATTTCATTCATTCCTCGCAGTGGGTATTAATCGATGATGGTATAAGATTCGCCATTTATAGGACAATGGACAGTATGCCCTTGCGCCTCTAGAGCATCGACCAGAGGTGGGCGTGCTCGGTCGGGGTCGGCATGGTAGACGACGACATGTTTGGCCTGGCATTGCTGGGCAAAAGTGATTATTTCGTCGTGGCCCGAATGGGTTGAGAAGGCGAATTGGTCGACTTCCAGATCGATTGGCACCTCGGTGCCATATATCACCAACCTTCCTTCATCGAGTAGTTTTCTTCCCCCTGAACCGCTGGCTTGATAGCCAGTCAACAATACAGCATTCTTCGGATTGTCTCGAAGCCGGTTCATGTACCATATCGAAGGGCCGCCATCGAGCATGCCGGAGGTGGTGATTATCACGTCAGCATCCAGGGCTTTTTTGCGGTCGGATTTACTGCTTACTTTTTTTGCCCATGCCAAAGCCAATTCAAGTTCATCACTGGAACGAAGATAATCTGGGTGTTCGAGATATAATTTGGCGAGAAATTTACCCATCCCATCGATATGAGTATTGAGATTCAATCCTGATTTGTGTAAGAGCATCAACACATCCTGGGTTCGCCCATTGGCAAAGGCTGGTACCAGACAGGTTCCACCTCGTGCCACAACTTCACTGACTCTGTCGATGAATCGCTGTTGTTCGAGTTTCTTAGGAGGGTGGTTTCTCCCACCATAGGTACCTTCGACGAAGAGAATATCACATTCAACCGGTTTGGCGCCGTTCACCAATTCACTATCTCGGGTATCAAAATCTCCGGTGAAGAGAATTCTGTGGGTTGGAGTCTCGATATTCACCATCGCCGCACCAGGGATGTGTCCTGCTGGAAGTAGACGCCATTTCCAATTATGGAAAGTTATCTTCTCGTCGAATCCATGCCCCTGCCAGAGTTCAACCGCCTCATCAATATCTCTTTTGTCCCATGATAATGGATAGCCTTCGATTTGGCTTACTTTGTAGCAATCATTCCACATTGGTCGAGCTATTTCTCCGGTCAATGCGGTCCCGTGTAGTCTGGTTGAATGATTAGAAGCAAGTCAAGGAGCCATGCCTATATGGTCGATATGTGAATGGGTGATGATGCAATCGGTTACTTTTGGAGCTTCTTTGGGATACCGCGGCGGATCAGTAGGTGCCAGACCATAATCCAAGAGAAGTCTGGTTCCGGTTGCGTCCTCAATAATACAGCCGACATTACCAACCTCATTTCCACCACCAAGATAGTGAAAACGAAGACCTTCTTTCACCACTTCTTCTGGATATGAAGAGGTTTGGCCGGGGGAATACAATACCATTCTAATCGTTATGAACGATACGTGTTCATTGGATGAACCTTTGTAAGTGTTGATTGGTGATTATGATAGGTGCCCCCTTAGTTTCCGTTGGAGAAAATATGTTGATAATAATTCTTGGTAGATAAAAAGAAAATCCACATTATTTTGAATAAAGTAAATAGACTACTTTCGCTCATACCCAATCGGCATTTTAATTTTTAATCAAAAAAACCAATCATCATAATTTTTAATCAATAAAATAAGTTTCCAGTGGAAGTAAAGGGGTCATTCACTATCATTCGAATAATTATGAATAACAAACAAATAATTTCCACTGCAATAATTGAATTCGATAATAACCAATAAATCCTAATTAATACCCGTAAAATAATTTTTTTCCTACAATAGAAACAAAAACACTCCATATTCAGTTGATTCCAATTTCTCCTGCACATCGATAAACATTCAATATCCGACCTCTTCGGATAAACATGGCACGCAGGGAGGGTCATATCTTTCTAGTCGATGATGATCGGTGTTTCGGATGTGCGGCCTGTATCGCCATGTGCCCAGTAGATGCTCTTACCTTGATCGACAGATTAGCAATTGTCGACGAGAAAAAATGCACTCACTGTGATTATTGTATTCCTGCCTGCCCGGTATTCGCATTATCAATTGAACCAACTCCCACCAAGTAATCAAGATGATGGAGTATTGCTGATGAGGCGGAATTGACAATGCAACGATCACATCTGGTTGCTGGGGCTGGTTTGGAAGGCTTATCCTGTGCGTTGATCCTTGCAACTGCTGGAGAAATGGTAATTCTCATCGATGCCCGCCAAGAGATCGGTAATCCAGTAAGTGGAAGCGGTTATGCGCACCAACAATCGACCATCGAGTGGATAAATGAATTGAATCCACCGGCCCAACTGCAATTACAAAATCATCCCGGTGGGTGGGGAATGCGCCTGGAATGGCTTGAGAAATTCCTCTGTCAAAGGGTTGGTGAAGCCGGCGTTGATATTCGTGTGAAGACCCGAATCCTCGGTTGGGAAGAAGACCATGAAACCAAGACCATCGAAGTCAAAGGTGCCGGTCAAGGCAATCTGCAGTTTATTTCAGCCAATTATTTCTACGATTGTCTCGGTGATCAACCATTCAGTGAATTACTGCCAGGGTTGGGTGGAATCAGTGGGGAAGTGGGTGGAAGAAATGTTCTGGGGAGAAAAATCCGTACCGATCTGATCCAATGGAGTGGGGCAGTTGCAAGCCCAAAGAGGATTCCCCCGGAGTGGGCGCATCTTGGCTGGGATGGCGAGAGGTTGGCTTTCCCAAGAGCCGATGGGACGATTGAATGTTGGATGAGGGGTATATCATGCGAGCCACAACATCCCAATGGATGGCTTGAAATCATATCGGCTAACCGAGGTGATGACCACCAAGAAATTTCCATCGATACAGCGATAACCCACGGCATCGAGAAAGCAATAAAGTTTCTGAAACAATAATGAAAACCCTATCCTATTCCTTGATAAACCGCATGATGGAGCACAGGGTGAAGGCAAATGCGACCACAAAATCATTCGACGGTAATTGATTACATCACCACTAGAACCCTTAGCCCGCGTCACGCCACCCTGATTGACCCTGCCAACCAATCTCCTGAAGTCGCGGCTAATCGTGCCTTAACCACAATCGATGCTGGAAGTAAACTGATCATGGTCGGCGGTTCGACCAAGACCCCCGACGAGCAGGTCCACGCAACCGTTCAGGCGATTCAAGAAGCACTCGAGTTGCGAATATGGGCCGAGAGCCAGGATGCAAATGCGGAGAGCGGAATTGATTGGAATATACCAGTGATTCTATTTCCATGTGGGGCACATGCCTTATCTCCTGACGCTGATGCGATAACCTTCATGATGCTGATGAATAGTGAGAGCCGCGAATTTCTGGTCGGCGAGCAACATCGAGGAGCCACCCGGATTGCAGAATTTGCCATCGAAGCCCTTTCTACCGGCTATCTGGTCTGCGCACCAGGGGGTGAGGTCGGGCAGGTGGGAAAGGCCACCCTCATTCAAGCAAACGACATTGAAGGGGTTATGGGATGGGCACACTGCGCGGCGATGTTCGGTTTTAAATTATTTTATCTCGAAGCCGGAAGCGGTGCCGAGGTCCCGGTTTCTCCGGAATTGATTGCCAGCGCGGCTGCGGTCAGTGGCCTTACCATCTTTGTAGGGGGTGGAATCTCAGATGGTGATGCGGCGCACGCGGCGGTGGAGGCCGGAGCGAACTGGATTGTCACCGGTACACTAACAGAGAATTACCATGACCTGGCCGACCTGAGAGACAAACTCAGTGACCTTATTACGACGATGACTCAATCATCATCGTAAACACCGGGGTCGGCATGACCACCAGGTGAGTGTGGACGACTATCACCTACATCGATGGCATCCGAGGTATCAATTTCAGTTTCCTCAACCTCCAACTCGATTTCTTCTCCACTGGCCAAGGTGGTCATATCATCCAGTGATGGGCTGGTGATTTTCCTCTCAACATCTGGCGCAGCCGCATATTCGGCGCGCATTTCCTTACGCTTCTCATGGTCTCGCGACAACTCCAGTGAATCTGCAAATACCCGGCCGACAACCTCTCGGGTACGCTCACTACGACGGGCTGCATCCAACTCATAAGTCGACTGCTCAAACTGCTTTTCCAATTCGCGCAACTCCGAGGTGCGGTCTTGCAGTGCGGCTTCAAGGTCAGTCATTGTCAATTGCATCTGACTTACCCGCTCGTCGCGCTCAAAGACATCATTATGGAGTCGCCGCTCACGCCGGCGTAGAGCTTCATATTCGCGGTTTCTTTCGAGTAATCTCCGCTTCAATTCCTCGATCTGTTCGACCAGGTAATCGTGTTCGGCGCTGACACTACGAGGACCTTGTAGCACCCGCTCCAACTGCTCCTCCAATTCCCCCAAGCGCTTGTCACGCTGGTCTAGCAGGCTACGTAGGCGGTCGGCAATATCTCGCAATTTCTGCCGTTCATCCTCGAGCGCGACATTTGCCGCAGCCTCGGCCTCCAACTCCCCTGACCGCTGGTCTAGTCGTGCTTTCAAGGCGCGAACTTCGTCAGCGGTCACGCTGGTCAAGCCAGCTTGAGCAGCCCTATCCAAAGCCTCAACCAATTGATTAACCTTACCCTCCATTTCGGAGATGACACTATTCTGGTCTTCGGTGAGATTTCTAAGTTGGCGATTTTCAACCTCAAGAGATTCCATTTCCTCGATACTTGCCGAGGCCGCCGCATCTTCGATTTCTTTACGAGCATCATCGAGCATCCGTTCGACATGGACAATTCTAGCATCACGCTCACGCATCCCTTCTTCGGCCTCTTGCAACATCATTACCTCGGGCGCGACACCATCCTCGCGCTCGGCCAGGTCCAACTCGAGAATCCGCAACCGCTGTTTGGTCGAAACCAGGTCATCATTGCGTGCCGACAACTCATCCCACGCCACCAAAACCTCGTCGACGAGTTGCTCTGAGCTATACGACTTCAACATCCCTTCGAGGGCCGAACGGTCATTCCCACCGATGGAATCATCACCATCTCCTGGGGTCGCAGCGGTGCCAAGCGTCATGCTATCGCTACGCATCGGCCTCATACCATTCTTGAACTTTTACCGTACAGCGGTCACAATCCACCCAGTTGTCGACCTGATTAAAGTGGTCGGAAACCTCAATTAATCGAAGTATACTGCTCATCAGGCATGGTTTCAGCCAATTTCAGAGCGCCGGTGGCGACCTTAGTGATGGGATTATCACAGCACCATACATTGACATCTCCGATGTCGGATAATTCATCAGCTATTCGATCGGCGATGCCATCGATTAGGGAGCCGCCGCCACTAAGGATAATATTATTGCGTAGAATCGGTTGATATTCCGGGTCGGCAGTAGCGATCACAGCCTTGATTCCCGAAACGATATATGGCATCGCTGACTCGCAGGCTTCCTTCACCAGATCGCCGATATCGACGACCTGCTTCTTACCTCCGACCGACAATTCTATCATGCATTCTCGGTCGTCGTCACCAACATAGGAATACTTTTCCTTCCAACCACGGGTCATATCCTTGGTCAACTGAGCCCCGGTATACTTCTTCTCGATGAGTCCCATCAGTTGCTCATCGATCCAATCACCAGCATGACTGAGGGTGTCCTCATCATCCTCTGATGGGAAAGTGCCGTAGATACGGGCGATGTCTGTGGTACCGGCGCCGATGTCGACGACAATGCTGCCACCAATCTCGTCCAAGCCAAAGGCGACCGCAAAAGGCTCGGAAACCACCATTATCGCATTTACCTGACCACGCAGTGTGGCGACCAGGTTGGATTTGTCGGTGAAACTGATATGTGAGGGACTACAAATCACCCCGAACACCTCGTCGTACTCCTCCGGGTCGACGGTGTCGATGAGATGGGTGACGAAAGCCTTCGCCGCGGCTAGATTAGCCTCATCGTCCTGAGCCACACCAGCGGCCATCGGGCGGAATAGATTGCAGGCCAATTTATTCTTCAACGCATCAGCACCGAACAGAACATCTCTACCGAGGAAATTTCGGGCCACTGGGTCCTTTGGTTTTCCAACGACGGTTTCCATCGTATCCAACCCACCAGCACTCGATGCAATGGTAGATTGGAAAGTCCCCAAATCAATTCCTATATACAATCTCTCGGCCATTTTCATCCCTCTTCAAACGCTCTCGCGCAGAGTGAGCCATACAACTTCTATGCTTGAATGTGATGGTGGGGCTGGGGCGGGAAAACGCAACATCACTCGGCCTCACAATAGGGTCCTAGCAAGCCATCTCCACCAATTCCACGACCACCACTTCGACGTACAGAAATAGCCGCAATCGCGTAGGTGATGAATAGGATAGAAAGGGCAAATAACGGCCATATGATATTTTCCCGCGAGACGAAATCACCAGCTTCGAGCGAACCACTCTCCTCCTCGGCGCCAAAACCACCCAATCCCAAGGTGATATCGGTGGTGAGGAAAGTTGTATTTGCAATCTCCTCACCGTTCATATCCAATTCGACCACCAACCAAACTACAGTGACCGAGACCAGAACTTCAGAGCCAGACACATTTCCACCACCGTCAGCGTCAGCGGGGGTGAAAAAAACCAAAAAACTCCAGAGGTCCAAATTGGTGGAATGCAATTCACCCCCACCATCATCACGTTTTTCCCAAACTTGGATTTCTTTCAAACCATCAGCGGAGCGAAGGTAAACACTCACCACAGTCATATTTCGGTCATCATCGGTCAAGATGAAATCGAGTGGGAGAATATCAGTATAGGTGCCCGTACCAGGGGAGAGTGCGAGGAATGTCACCGGCGAGTAGGGCCAGCATCCGACCGCATCAACCACATCACCCACAGGGGTGGTCGGACATTGGTCGATACTGTCGGCCACCGCATCACCATCACTATCGATGATAGAATCGCAATCATCGGGAATTCCATCCATGTCGAAGTCGATCAAATCATCAAATCCAACGCACAGATCATCAGCATCACTAACCCCGTCCCCATCCCCATCGAGTTGAGAAGGCGCACATCCTTGCCCATCAACCACCTCACCGAGGTCGGTGTTTGGGCACGAATCGAGGAAATCATCAACCCCATCCCCATCCCCATCAACTGATTCTCTCACCAACCCTCTGGCGGCTAAGGCAAATCCGACCCGGTCCCCATCGATGCCCAACCCTCCCGTGGAATTTCCGATGGTGATATTTCGCGCTCTGACCTTCACCTCAACCCAAAGCGAGTCATCGAGTAGGTAGGCAGGGATTCTGATCCCTACGGTTGACTCATTATTGCTGGCCAGAGAATCGAGAAAAGCATCTTCGACGAAGATATCACTATAACCACTATCATTGAAAAAATCGCCGACGACAAATCTACCATCATCCATCTTCACCACCAATTGCAGATCATCAACCGGCCCTGGCGCCGGCTTGGGCGACCAGGAAAGGCGAATATCCAAATCTTCACCAGCGACCCTTTCCAATTGCCACGAGACCTCTTCGCCGCTGGACAGGAACGGGCCGACCAAACCATCACCATTCCATTCACTGTAGGATAATTTTGTCAATGGTCCTCCGATTTTCGGTGAATCGATGCGCTCAATTAAAGCCAAAACCCAATCATCATCTCCAGCCAAACCATCCCAGATCCAGATATTTTCCGCCGGCACAATCCCTCCTGTGGCAGGAAAATCACCTCCCAAAGATGAATTGACCGAATCTGCATCGAGCAGGCGACTGAGGTTGGGACGCCCCCATCCCTGCATCTCATCCGGTGCATAACCCAGATCCAAACCCTTGTGGTGGCCACCGACCAATGGTTCGGCCGACAAGGTCAGCAGGGCTCGCAGTAAATTGTTGGAGGGGGTGAAACCAACCCCGAGAGAAAAATTTCCGACCCCATTATAAGATGACCAACCCGGAATAAATTCACTGCTATTGACGATTAAGCGATTATCTCCTGAGCGTGAAATCCAACCATCTTCAACCATCTGCTGAATCAAGGCTGTGGTCGATGCCGCCATCGGCGTCGCCATCGAGGTACCGGTACTGGTGCGGGTGCCACCATTGGCAGAATCGTGCACCCCGTCGCTTTGCGCCGAGATGACACCAATTCCCGGGGCGACAATCAAGATTCCGCGCCGGCCATCTTCAAGCCGGCCATGGCTGGATTGAGAATATATTGCGGTGGAATCGTCTCTGGCACCAGCACCGACCGAGACCACGGAGCGAGCGTTGGCGGGCTCTAATACCAAGCCACCGTCATTTCCCGGGGCGACGAAGACCAACGACCATGGATTCTCTCGCATCCACGCATCGAGATTGTGTGAGCGTAGGGTGTAAGCCGTGGTAGAATCACCCCAAGAATTGGAATGGATAATTCCTCCGTGGCGGGCATTTTCCCATAACAATGTGTCCATCGGTGGCTCCATCCAGCCCGATGATCCGACCAGATCCTGCACCACCAACCGAGAATCATATGCCATTGCGGTCATTATTCCCGGGGTGGCATTTTCCCAATCACCATTCCGTGCGGCGAGAAATTCATCGATATCATAGCACGATAAAGTGCCGGCGGTATGACTGCCATGACGCCCATCAACCTCACCTGGATCATCCCAATCGTCGTAGGTCTCATTGAGTAGTAACAGTTTGCGATGACCGCTTCCCGGCGTGGCAGACACATTGTCTCCCTCGGCCCCGATCCCCCCGGCGATGCTGGCATTCCTGAAACAAGAATGGTCGCGGTCCAACCCGGTATCGGCGATTCCCACCACAATACCTTCGCCCGATAACCCCAATTCCCACAGCGGATGGGTCAAAACCTCTCCATCCTGCAATATTGCTGACGAAACCTCATTCCTTGAACTAGCCTCCAACACCGGCTCGACCCAAAATACCCCCTGTAGTGCCAACAACTCATCGAGCAGAACACTTCCTGCCACCTCCGGCCATACAACATCAATCGTAAGGGGCAGGGCACTAGCACCCATGTCATTGGGCAAATCACTAGGTTGCAATCCAAGCCGCCCCAAATCATCCACCAATCTATTTCCTGCCGAGTGTGGCAGGCGAGGTTCAACGACGACCAAGAGCGACTGGTCAGCCAGTGGTAATTGCGATTCCAGGCCGGCCTTCCACGGTGCTGGTGTGGCCAAATGACTATCCGACCACCCTACGAGCCCGACCTCACTCGGCTTCCACACCAGAAGACTGTCAAAACTCAATTGTCTCAGCGGACTGAGATCACGAGAATACAGTGCCGACCATTCGGCCGCGGTCCACGCGTGGTCTAGAACCAACACATATTCTTCTCCGACACCCTTCAAATCACCATTCAATTCATCACCCGGTGGAAATAATTCAACTGCGGCGATACTACCGACCATATTTGTGATAAGCAATGCAACCAGGGCGATGCTCAAACGCTCTCGGAACCTGTGCCGGCGCATATAGGGGCGATACATTATCCACCTTTAGCCGCGTCTCTTCGACCCCCACGGTCACCCACTGAGTAGTTTCTTCTCGCCCGATTACCGAAATAATGCCACGATGACGGGTGGAAGCCAGCACCACCGCCAGACCGCTTGCGCGACGACGCGTTTAAGGGTAAGTGGCAGGTCGCCGCCGCCATGGATGCATACCGAGTGAAAGGAATCGTCCCGATGGGCAAGGTTCGACAGCAGTTCACTTTTGATCTCGTAGCCGCAGATATCGCCGATGCCGAGCACCGCGTCTACTCTATAATAGGCAGTCGTCACAAGGCTAAGCGACGCAAGATTGAAATCAAATCATGCGACAAAATCGACCCGCGCGAATCAACTGAACCTCAGGTAATCGGCCACTTCCGCGAACAATTGAAGACCATGGAACCCCTACCTAAGAAATCCATCACCAGAGGATCTCCAACGCAAGAGGAGGAGTGAGTACCACCTAAAGGGGTTTTCTTCGACTCACTGAATAGAGTGGGGAGAATCCCATGTCCGAACAAGAAATACAGAATATGGCACGATTGATAGACCTCAATCGCCAGCGGCTCGAACAGATGCAGGACCAGGTTTCACGCTTGGAAATGGTTCAGGCCGAGGCCGCTGACGTCGAATCCAGCCTCGTTGAAATGTCTCGGATATCCACTGCGGTCGCATCCTCGCAAACGGAGGAGATACAGAACAGAGTCATGATACCGTTCGGCTCAGGCGTACACCTTCCGACCTCAATCGACACCGATACTACCGCGGTAATTGATATCGGCAGCGGCATCTTCGCCGAGAAAAAACCCGAACAGGCCGCAGAAATCATCCGTACCCGAATCACCGACCTTGGTATAATCATCAACGAATTGAATACTGAAGCAGAAACGATAGCTGAGAAAATCACTGAAATGAGCGCCGAATTCAACCTCGCGGCGCAGAAGATTAGCGGTGGTGAACCGACCAGAGAAGTCGGCGCCACACCGTCGCCCAAATCCGATAATAACGTTACTGAAGCCACTGATGGGGGCGGCGGGGATGAGGAAGGTGATCAACAGAAAAAATCCAGACCAACTCGCCGCCGGGGTTTTGGCGGCGAACTGACACTTGACGATTGAAGGTGAGATGATGGGACTGTTCGACCGATTTCGTAAGCGGGTTCGTGAAGTGGCGGAAGAGGCCGACGAATCCGACTTGGTCGCATCAGAAGATTCTGTTGAAGCCCAGAAGGCTCTGGCTGCGGCGGCACAACTTCACGACAAAGCAACTCACCCCATCCCAGAAACCGATGCCGCCGACTGGGATGAGTTGGAAGGCGACGCAGACCCGGAAGAAGTGACCCCACTGCAAGATATTGCCACGACCACGGAGTTTACATCGACTGCTGAAGATGATTGGGATGAATGGGACGATGATGACGACAACTCTATTCCTCTACCGATCACAATATCGAAAAAAGACCGTAAACGGATTGAGAAAGAGGCCAAGCGGCAGGAAAAGATCAAGGCGAGAAACCCACCATCATTCAATACCAGACCAAAGGGATCACGAGTCGACTTGGCGATGATGCGCTCTACCACTGGGCGCCAATTGGTCAAGGTTGAAGCTGCACCACGCGGTTCCAGCGGCACCACACAAGTTGAGGATGAATTCGGCAAGAGCATCGAAATCGACCTCGGGGGAGGCGTAGTTGAATCCGGCGGCAAGGTCATCAAGCAGGGTGCGGCCTTCGATAAACTCCTGGAGGAATTGGAATGGCTATTGCTGGAATCCGACATCTCCACCTTGGCCACCACCGCGGTGATGAGGGCACTACGCCGGGAACTACTCGGTAATCGTCTGCGCAAGGGGGCGAAACTCGAAAAGGTGCTCGAGGCCAGTCTCAAGCGAGCCCTGCAAAACCTCCTGAAATCCGATTATTGGGATTTTAATGCGACCGTGGATGAGATGGTGAAAAAAGGCGACATACCGGTCATCATCATGTTGGTGGGGGTCAATGGCACCGGTAAGACCACCACCGTCGCCAAGATTGCCCACAGGATGAAACAACAGGGTCATACGGTAGTTGCCGCCGCCGCCGACACCTTCCGCGCCGGCGCCATCGAACAACTCGAATCACACTGTAAAAAACTTGGAATTAGGTGCATCTCAAGTCAGCGCGGAGGCGACTCGGCCGCCATTGCCCGAGACGCGGTCGAGAGCGGTCGAGCCCGGGGCGCCCATGTGGTACTGATCGACACTGCCGGGAGAATGCAGAATAAAACCAATCTAATGGCAGAATTAGAAAAAGTTCACCGTGTCACCAAACCCCATCTGGTGCTATTTGTCGGCGATGCACTGGCCGGTAACGACGCCGTCGACCAGGCGGTGGAATTCCAGCGAATACTAGATTTTGATGGCGCGGTATTGACCAAACTCGATACCGATGCCAAGGGTGGAGCCGCCCTTTCCATCGCCCATGCCACCGGCCGACCAATCGTGATGGCCGGCATCGGGCAGGGCTATGATGATTTAATTCAATTTTCGCCGAACTGGCTTATCGACCAATTGTTTGCATAGATTGGACTAATTAGTGCAACCGTTGAACTCATCAATGACCTGTCGGTGGCGCTTATCATGTCCGAGGATATTTTCAACGACGAAAGGTCGGCGCAATTCTTCGCCGTGGTCCACATGTTTCAGCGCACCACGTTAGTGCACATGGGGATGATGCCCGATCATGAGGGTAATCGGCAATGGAATATGGCCGAGGCGAAATCCGGAATCGACATGATCCAGATGCTGAAAGAGAAGACCGAGGGTAATCTGGATGATAATGAGGACAAATTACTCAGTTCAATCATCGCTGAACTACAGATGCAATTCGTAAGGGCTCCCCAGGCCAAGAAAGAAATGGAGGCGAAAATTGACGAGGCCGAGATGATCCAACAGGCATTCATCAACCCGCGCGACGGGCCAGCCGAAGAAATCGTCAATGATGGCGAAGAAGAGTAATCCAAAGTAAATCAAGCCTGCCGGAATAATCCATATCCTTCAAGAGCAGGAGATACCACGAGGGGAGGTGAGGGCTATGAGTTTCATCTCCGACGCCGACCCCGATTCTTCACCCACGGTCCTCATCGTCGATAATAATCAGATGGCGATGATGCGGATGAGCGAAATCTTCCGCCACCGCCAATTCCACGTCATCGAATGCAGTGATGGTGACCAGGCGGTTGACGAATATATCCGCAATGACCCCGAACTAGTGGTGATGTCACTGGACATCCCCAGCCTCGACGGTCATCTGGCCGCCCTCGAGATGCGGGAGCACGGTGGTGACTCACGTATCCTATTCACCGCACCGCGTCGCCAGCGCCAACTGGCCATCGATGCCGCTCACTCTGCCGGCGCCGTGGCCTGGGTCGAGAAACCGGTTACCAATAGTATGATCGATGAGATTTGGGAGGATGTTATAGGCCCTGTTCCAGAAGCCCCCGGTCTAGCCGACCTTGACCAATTATACCCTGATAAGATACTGATTGAGAAAATCGAGGAAGATGATGAGCTACCCGCGCCCTTCCCCCTCCCGTTGCCTTTTCCCCTACCCGGTGATGTGGCCGGTGGTGGCGCAACGGCAAAAAAAAGCCGTAAGAAAGGCCGTAAGATCCTCGGATTATTATTCCTCGTCCTCATCGCCCTAGGCCTCGTCACGGCCGAGTATATGATGTACATCGATATTGTAAATTTCAGTTAAGTTCCTCATCTGTAATAGTAGTGGCTGGAATAGATTCCAAGGTTAACTCCGGGGCAACGTCCGGGAGTGGTTGCCGAGTAGTTTGCTGGTGGACAACCGGTGTGGTGATATGTTGTGGGTACGGTTGTGGTTGTGTGGGTGGCAGTACCTGCGGTTGTTGTGTTGTTGGGGCTACTACTAGAGGAGTTTGCAGCGGAATATCAACCGCAAGCGTATAGGGGAGAATCACACTTCCAGCCGGGGCTTGAATAGCTTCTTCCGAACTCAATGCCGCATCATCGAGAAGGGTTGGGTCGGCACGAGCCAGACGCTCATCCAATTCACTCCATTTCTTGAATTGCCATAGCACCACCCACACCAGGCCGATACAACCGATGGCGACGAAGGCCCACGTAGCCGCCGACACCTCACTCCCCCCTCTCAAGCAATGCTTGCCATGACCTCTCAGCATAGGCTTTGGCTGCGTCGCTCGGCGAATCAGCGCGATGGATTCCACTCCCGATAATTATCCCATCCGACCCAGCAAGAATCGCTTCTCGTGGGCAACCATATCGTTGCCCCAATTCTCCATCACCTCGGGAAATATTGACTCCCGGGGTCCAGATCATCCTCCCATCTCCAACCATCTTGCGAAGTTGTGCCAATTCATCGGGGCGAGAACCGTTACCGATGAACCCAAAACAGGCGGGGTGCTGCTGGCCCACCGCCACCACCGCAGACGAATAACCAGGGAGTTCCAAGAGGTTTCCCGCACTGCTCATCTGTGCCAACAACAGAACCCCCCCTTCTCGGTCAACCCCCGACCAGGCTTCTGCCATGCCATCGAGAACCGAAGGGCCGGAAATCATGTGGGCGGTCATCAGGTCGGCCCAGTTACGAGAATCATAGATCCCTCCCATCTGATCACGGGCGATTTTTCCGATATCACCGTGTTTGCGATCTTCAAATATCAGCATATTTGCCGCTGCCGCCCGGCCGACAAATTCAGCCCAGGCTGAGGCCGACCAATCTTCGACCAGGTCGACATGGGTCTTCAGGGCGACGACGTGTTCAGAGACTTCATCGAGTAATTCAGACAGGCCGGCCATGGTGTAGCGGTCAGCGGCCAGTATCACCAGACTCTGTTTGGCAATCACGGTTTCCATGTAGCGGCGCGACAGGGATGACTCACATGCCGACCAACGCTCACCCCAGACCTCGGCCGCCCGCATCATCCCAACGGGGTGGGGGTCATGCCTCAAAACCTTCGCCTGCGCATTGCGATTGCCGCACCGAGCAGCGACATCACTCCCAGGGCGGCGGTGAATCCAGGGGTATAGCCGTCACCATCGGCATCGGAGTCGAAATTAGTCCCACCGGACACAGTGATGCTGATTGCCCCAGTCAAAGTATTGACCCCATCGGTCCAGGTTACGGTGACATCGACGGTCGCCTCGACATTTTCAGTGATATTGACCACCGCCCCCACTGTGGCGGTGGCGGTCGGACCGATAGTCACCCCGTTGATAGTCACCGTCACCATGTCTCCTTCGGGGTCGGTACAGACCGCGATGATGTAGTAGGTACCTGCCGGCACCTGAATCTCCTGAGGGCCGATGCCGCCAGGAATCATCGGCGGAATCGCCGGGATTGCCGCGCTGCCGCTGATAACCATACCATTCATCTCCAACGAGAAGTAGATGTCGCAGATTGGTGGCAGGTTGATGGGGGTCAGGCATCCGTTGGCCATATCACCCCAAACTAGAGGGCAGACATCGACACCATCGTTGACGAAATCCTCATCAGTGTCGGAACTGGCGGGATTGGTTCCATCGGTGAACTCGTCCAGATTAGTCACCCCATCACCATCGAGGTCACCGGCACCATCATCGGTATAGGGGTCGGTGTTGTAGAAGTTCTCCCAGTCATCAGGCATGCCGTCACCATCAGTGTCGTCAACGTCCTCACAGCCGTCACCGTTGGCATCGTTGGCGACCACCGGGTCGTAGGGACACATATCATCGGCGTCGAGCACACCATCGGAATCGGCGTCGGCGGTCGAGGCCTGAGTCCAGCATTCATAGTCGGAATCTACCAGAACATTAGCCGCATAAAGAAATACATAGAGACAATAATCAAACTGACTATTGGTGATGTGGTCAAAGTCAAGAGTGATGTAATGGGTGTCCGGTGGAGCAATCCACGTTGTAGAACCACTATCCACTGCAGTATTGGATATGTCCCTGACCTCCCAATTTATTGTGAAGTGCTGACCATTATCTAATTCATAAGCCGATATGGCAGCTTGCCCCCAACCATCACCATGCTGAGTCACCGCCACATCTACTGTGGCCAGAGTGTTCAGAGAAGGGTTGACGACACGGAAACTGTGCTGATATTCAGCACCTTCACTCTCATCAGCAGCACCATCGCGCTCGAGCCACAGATACAAAGTATAATCTCCATAAGACATCATCGTATTCGGGACAATTCCACCAGTAACCCACCCAGTGTCAGAAGTAGTTGTTCCAATTGAATGAGTGCCATACGCAGCGGCAACACCAGTATTATCATTTCTTACAACCCAAACTAGTTCATAATCAACAGTGCCCATGTAATGCAAACTGTCAGCCCGAATACCAAATTCATAATCCATACCCTGTAAGATGTTCTCTGAACGTTCAAGGTCTGCATCAACCCAAGCACTTGAACCCACTGAGAAGATTGTGGTGTTGGCTGAAACCAATATTGCACCTGATACATTCAATAATACAGATATGACAAAATCTCCCGTGTATAAAGTGTCAAAATCAAAAGTCGTCGAACCGTCAGTAATCGTAGTGACCCCATCAATTTGGTTGGAAACAACGTCATCAGTGGCGGTATTATCAACAGTTTCAGAAACTCCTATCACTACTCCCGAAACAGACATCACACTACAATCACGGTCTACCCAGTCACTATTATCATAACTGAGGGAATACACATTACACACCATCCAATCCAAATCATACGTTGTAGTTTGGTCAGTGGATAAGCTGGAAATATCAATTGTAAAGGGAACATCATCACCCGGGTCATAATGCTGATTACCTACCGAAACCACCACAGATTCTGTACCTGTAATCACATCATCGACTACGCTGAAATCATGAGTGCCAGAGGCTGATGGTGAATCAGCAGCCCCATCGCGATCTAACCAATAGTGTAGAGTGTATTCACCAGCCGACAGACCACTAGAAGTAGCCGCACTCCAACCCGAACTAGAACTCATACCACCAATATTGATTAACCCACTATCAGAAATAGATTGTGAAACATCCTCTATTTGCCACACCAAATCATAATCAACAGTGCCAAATCGGTGCAGGTTTTCAGCTCGGATGGAAAAGGAATAATCTGCCCCTAATACAATATTACCACTCCGCTCATAATCTGCATCAACCTGTGCATTTGATCCGACTGAGAAGACCGAACTATTACCAGTCTCGATAATTATACCGGTGACATTCAACACCACGGCAACGACAAAAACCCCAGTACTCAAGGTGTCAACATCAAAAGAATTAGTACCATCGGTAATTGTAGTTATTCCATCCAGAGTCACCAGTATAGAATCCGAACCAGCCGAATTATCAACCAACTCAGAATCCCCGATTCGAATCTGACCATATGAATCGGCAACATACATATATTGACAATCACCATCAATCCAGTCACTATTATCATAACCCAAACTACTTACATAACACACTCTCCATTCAAGGTCGTAGGTCATGGATGCACTGGTTGATAAATCGGTCAAACTAATAGTAAAAGGAATATCACTTCCGGCATCGTAGTGTTGGGCAGTTGGAGTAATTTCAATACCTTCCAATCCGGTGATTGTAGCACCGGAGACTGAAAATATGTGTTCATAATCCGCATCCTGAGATTCATCTGCATCCCCATCGCGGTCCAGCCAAACGTGCAAAGTATAGTCTCCTGCAGCCAACCCACTTGAAGTAGCGGAAAACCACGAAGATCCACTTGAGGTTGAACCAATATTGGTTGTACCACTGTCGGCAACGGACGAAGCCGAATCAACAATTTCCCAATTTAAATCATAATCTACCGTGCCAAAATAATAGGTATCATCAGAACGATAATCAAAAGAGTAGTCAAGGCCATCAGGAATATCTCCCGAGCGCGCCAAGTCAACATCTACATAGGCGTATGAGCCGACTGAGAAAACAGTTGAATTACTGGTTGCTACAGTAACTCCCGAAACACTCAACATTCCCGCGATTACGAAATTTCCATCATATAGTGTATCAAAAGAAACCATTGTACCTTGCTCATCATATTCCTTTGAGCCCGGAACCGTGCTCATCACTCCATAAACCCCATCAATACCAGCGGGAATAATTTCTTCACTACCAATAGGCTCACTCTGGAATCCACTCAAATAATTACAGTCACCATCGACCCAGTCACTATTATCGTAACCCAGACTGTAAACATAGCAAACCCGCCATTCAAAGTCATAATTCAAGGAAACATCCAGTCCTGAGAGGGCAAAGGCAAAGGCAATATCTTCACCAATATCGTAGTGTTGGTCGATAGTCCCCGCTGCAAACCCTACGGATTCGGTTCCCAGCGCTTTGGCATTCTGGGTCGGCCCCAGGGCCGCGAAAGAGGATAATACTATTATCAGAATCAGTACGACGCTAGGCATTTTATTAGTAATTACAGAATTTTCATTCATGCATCCGGCACTGTTTGCCACTACTTAACAGTCTTTACATCGCATTCAAAGGGTGAAGAATCACTCATGGGCGATGATAGATGTGGCACCATCGATGATGCTGGTGGACAAAGGCCGCCATGTGATATCCAATTCCTCAACCGTATCACTCGCATCGAAATCACACCACAAGCCGATATTCTTGCGCACCCAGCCGATGGTTATCTTTGGATGAAAAATCGCCACCACATAGGTTGCCCACTTGGGTAATTGCCGGCGAGCCCACTTCCGTTGGGGAAATTCATCCTTGAGAATCTTAGCCATCTCGCGATGCCACAGACCTCCGGCATGAACGATGTAGCGCCCACCATCTATCCCCTTTGTAAGCGCCGAGACATGGGTGATTGCGACATCTCTCACATCAACCATCTCGATATGGGATTTGAGCACGAACGGGAGTTTTCCTTTCACTAAATGATCAACATAACCCATCGAACCCGAGAGGTGCCTTTTGGCTAGAATCGGTCCTATGACAATCGATGGATGGATGGTCACCAGACGCGGCCTCTCACCCTCGTCCTGCGATTTCCACCAGTCGCGGATCAACCTCTCAGCACCGGCCTTGGCGAGCCCATAAGCGTTGGATTTGAGGGTCGCATCATCACACCAATCCGCGGCTGAATAAGTGTGTCCGGTGTGGAAGTTGGTCGCTCTGATAGCGGCAACCGATGAAGTGTGAACTATTCTTTTCACTCCACTATCTGCTTCGATAGCGGCAATTAGATTTCTTGTTCCCTCAATTGAAGGGTCGACGACATCACGTTGCGCATCTTTGGCGCCGACATAGAGTGCCGCGGCACAGTGAATCACCTCTTCACAGCCGGCGACCGCGACGACGACCGATTCAGGGTCGAGTAACTCCATCACCACGATTTCCAGCGAGCCACCCGCACCGACCGGGAGTTCGGAAAGGAAGGTGGCAGCCTTAGGTTTACGCGCCGTTGCCCGCACCGCTCGACCAGCGGCCAATAGTTCGCGAACGACATGACTGCCTATGAAGCCAGCCGCCCCTGTCACCAACACCTTACCGGGCATGAACCGGCCCGCCGACTTGGTTAATTCACCCTATGCCAGCGGCCTGCCGCAAAAACCCGTAATTTGAAACCACACCCATGGTACGGAGTACCATGCGCCGCCGCCTCACCACTTTCATGATGGTCGGGCTATTCTTGGCCATTCCATTAGCGGGATGCTTCGGTACCACCCCGGACGAATTGAATGAGGAGGAAACCTCATTCTATCCCTCGATATTCGACCGCCACACATTGGATTGGAACACCTCTCATACTCATTCATACGTCTTAGAATTCGGCCCACATACTCCCCTTGAAGTGCAAGAGGCGACCATTGATATCGATACCTCGGGGGTTTGGGAAGGCGGCCCAAACAGTGCCACTGTCCATCTTTCCTATTGGCTCCCGAGCAATACTGAGGTGGGTGAGAAAGTCCCAGTAGTTGCCATCGTCAGCCCGTATTTCTCTTATGGACAGCCTGGAAGCGAGAGCGATCCCACCAACGTCATCGGCGCTGGGCGCGGAGAATTCCTGTTCGACAGCTTGATTTCACACGGTTATGCAATCGCTCAGGTGGCGGTATTTGCCACCGAGGAGAGCACCGGTTGTTTCGATTATCGCGGTGATGGTGAAGGGTTGAGCATCGATAGCGCGGTCGAATGGCTCGGAACCCAGGAATGGTCGAACGGCAATGTGGCGATATACGGCAAGTCCTACGAGGGTGCGACCGCATGGGAAGCGGCCGCCCAGGCTAATGAACACCTGAAGACCATCATTCCGATCTCCGGCACCACCGCCCTCCATCCCCTGCTGTACAAGAATGGCTCGGCCGAAGCCCGCAGCCAGGTTATGCACAGTAATTATGGCGGCTCAATCTTGGATTATGACCAAGACGACCTCGACAATCTATGCGCTGATGTAATCGAGGGATTCGTCGCCGGGCCAATCACCTATGTCGGCGGTGAGATGGATCCATACATGTACAATTACTACGATGAGCGCAGTCATATCGACAAGGCGTTGGGTAACTATAACGGCTCGATATACTGGGTGCAGGGATTGCAGGATTGGAATGTCGACCCACACCAGGTCTTCGGCGGGCCACCCGGCATCAATTGGTATCAGACTTACATCGATGAAGGCTACGAAGTACGCGGGATGATCGGCCAATGGGGCCATAATTATCCCGACCAGTGGAGCAGACACAATACTCAGGACAGCGGTTATGGTGGTGAGGCAATCCACAACATGACACGTTGGGACTGGGCTCAGGATTTATTTGAATGGCTCGAGTATTATCTCAAGGGAATCGGGCCCCGACCCGACCTCAACGTGCAGGTACAACGCAACGATGGCCAATGGCGAATTGAAGATACCTGGCCGCCGCTCGATGCGACCTCTATCACAACCACATTCGATGCCTGCGACAACAACGGTGAATTTGTCGGCGGCATCAACGTTCTAGGTGGTGGAGTGCAGACCGCGACCGTCGATTGCCCGGCATTATCTGCGTACGATGACCTCCATATCTCGGGCCTGGCCACCCTGCATATGACGGTTCATGCATCCTATGATGGCGGACAGGTATTCGTCGAGATGCAGGATGCCGAGACCGGTATGCGGCTAGGCCATGCGACGATGGATCTCCGCTACCACGCCGGTGGCTACGACCCCCAGACAGTATTTCCCGGTCAGGAATTGCTCCTGATGATGGAGTTCCAAGGTATCGACGCGATTCTACCAGCCGGTCACGGCATCCGTCTGGTGCTGACCGAGACTGGAGAGGATTACCTCGCCCCGGCCTGCGGCATCCTCTGTCCGGTACACGTGATGATGGACTCAACTTCAGCCTTGACCCTGCCAATCATCGACCGTGATGGCAGCACCGTATTCATCACCCCACAGCTCGAAGAATAATCCTCTTCACGAAGGCCGAACATCGTAACGATACTTAGTGGCCGTCGCTATCCATTATTGAGAAGCACACCCTCATAGGGCTGGTCAATATCAAGTTGAGTGATATACAAACCTGAGGTAATTCCCGACATGTAGGTATAGCCACCATAATACTCAGCCGTCCAAATGAACGGAATCCAGCCAAAGTCATAGAATTCAGAACCCATCGGCTCGCCAGATTCCCCTCCATGCGGCAGATAGAAACCGATTGTCGCCGCGACATTGGTGTCGTTTCTCGACTGCCCACTATGTCCGGCGGCAATCATTGTCTCGACATCAATAATCCACAATCCACCGTGATAATGTCCGATGTAGAGCCGTCCATCCCAACCCCCCCCGAGACTGTTATCTGGAAGCGTATCACCATTGGTGGGGAAGTAGACGCTGTCGAGGTTGTGGGGGCTGAACAATAACCATTCCTCACCCAGTGGATAATCGGCACAGTCTTCACCGAAGCAGTGCTCCCAGGCGGTGGGAATTTCCCAAGTCGAGTATAGTGAAGGCTGAAAGTGAAGGTTACCGTTATTGATGGTGTAATTAGTGGTATCGAGAAGATATACCATCCCAGTCCCTTCGGTGGTGCTCAACACCTCCACCGCCAAGGTCGTCAGGTGACGCAAACTCCCATCACCACCCAGGTGGCTGGTATCGACCATCTCGGGAAAAGGTTCAGCATAATGGATGTAAGAAGCCCTCCCCCCATTCACATTCCCTGTCTGGCTACTATCCAATTCACCATCCCGGTCAAGGTCGGCGAAGTCATCCCAATGACCGACTTCGGGTGCCCGCCAGTTGCACATCGCCTGGGTTCCACCACTGGCGCGGCAGGCCGAGCCGTGAAACAGATACAACAACGGTGAGTTGACCGGATGAGGTACATCGGAGATATCGAAGATGCGAAGGCCGGCCTCCCAGTAAGCCCCATAGATGTAGGTGCGACCATATCTTGCATCGGTTTGGTCGGTGCCGGGCCAGGTCTGACTGGTCATATCGTGGATGTAGATCCAACCCCCGCGGGTGGTATCCCAGGCGACTTCAGCCTCCCCCACCTTGACGATTCGCGGCAATCCCTGCAGGCCATCGAAGTTGAGGTGAGCGATGGTTATTCCTCCACAGGCATCACCCTGGCCGATATCACACTGGGTATAATCTGGATTTGCCACCAACAGGTACCATTGCCCATCGATCATCTGCGTATACAGGTTGTGCGGGCCGGTGGGGTGGTCGAAATCATACCACGAATCGACATAATGCGGATTTGCCTTATCGGTGACATCGATCAAGGTCACCGAGACCTGTACCGGGTCCTCCCAATTACCTACGTTGGGGTCGGCATAACCCGGGTCGATCAACTGATTCTGTAAGATGAGGTACTCATCACCATTCCACTCGATATATTTCACATCCAATACCTGGGTATTGGGGTCGTTGTACACACCGACCACCGAGGTGTTGTAGGGGTCGGTCACATCGATGATATGAACCTCACTCCATCCCGCCTGATAGACATAGACGCGGCCATCTGGAGCTGGCATCACCTGGATTTCAGCATTGCCGGGATTTGTCAATTCATTGAACTCAACATAAGCGATATTATCGGTTGACAAATCATGCTCGGTGGAATTACGATGGTCGTGTTCCGCGGTCTGAATCAAAGGGTCAACAAACCCATCACCCCAACTCCCCTCGGCCGGGGAAACCACATCACCAGAAAGGATTGCATAAGCTCCGAGCATCGATCCGCCCATCACCACCAGCACCACAAGGGCGACCACACGAATGTCCATCGGCCGCGTCCACCTTGTCGGTTTTTATTTATCCTCGCACTGGCGGCGCAGTACTATGAAGCGCACCGGGCTGGCCTTCGCGGTGATTTTACTGACATTGGTCACCCCGCTAGCAACCAGCACTGCCGACTCATCCAATGTCCTCACCGTCATCGTTCGCGCCGGTGAGCACTCCCCCGATTCCGTGTCTGTTGTCGTGGGCACAACCGTGCAATACAAGAACGAGGATACCCGTGAAAACGTCACCCATTACATCGGTTTTGACGGCAACGGCGACGGTGATTTTACCGATGCCGGAGAGTTCGGCTCAGGTCCACTCAATGGCACCTGTGATTGGGAAAACGATTCGGATTGTCGAGTAGCTTGGATTTTTGTGATTAACAGCACTGATTACATCGGAAATTACAACCTTATTGACTACACCAATACCTATGAGACCCACTATGTGAGTCTGGAAATCAAGAGCGATGACCCCGATTACCATTCGACCACCGAGGTAACTACAGCCGGGCTGACCACCGAAGACATTCTGCAACGCGCCGGAGCATTTTTCCTGTTATTGGCGGCGATGCTGGCTATTTCGATGCTTGCCCGCCCGAGGAGATAGAAACCGCGGGCTAATCACCCTTGATTCCCCAGCCTACCATCAACAGCCCCAGTGCGCCGATACCCGAGGCTAGAAGCGCGGTCATCTGCACGGTGTAGGAATACTCGATATGGGTGGTCTTGCCTGAACTTTCAGCTGAACTTCCAGCGACAAAGCGGTAGGTCCCTTCACCGATTTCCCAATTCAATGAGCCATTGGCATCAGGTCCGCCAGCAAAGAATTCCAGATTCGCAGTATCGCACAGCAGTAACCCATCACTACTCTCGGTGCATTTTTCTGCCTCGGAATCGGCGACCACACCAATCCACACATCGGGCACATCCCACTGTGCTTCGACCTCGATACTGATTACTGCCTGCAACATATCGGGAACCGGCATCTCAGAATCCATCATCACTGACTTATCACAGAAGTCAACTTCCTCTCCCAAATCTTGTAATTCAGCCGAGGTGCATGATGGCACATCGACATCAGTGCTGCCGCTGTCGGAATAGCCAACTAATCCCGAATATGCTGAAGCTAGAAGCAAGATCACACCAGTCAATACCCACATCAATTTCACAATAATCCCAAACTGAGGAACAGGCCGAAGGTGATAACCTTACCCGAAAACATGTGGTAAGTAAGTGCCACAATTCAGTAAGAGCAAACCGAATCTTTGAGAAATTCACTCACTGTTTAGAATCATCGGTTGGGGCGCGGGGAACCCCATCCCCATCGTCGACGATTCTCGAGGTAAATTCCATGCCGATGATATGGCGCCATTCCAGGGTCTTGCGCTGGCGACTTCCCGCCCCACGATAATTCAGACGCCCACCAGGCTCGACCTCACAGACCTCGAACAACCCGTCTTCATCATATAATTCCGCGCTCAAGGTCGGGCGTTTGAATACCGCTCGCCACAATGAGCGTTCGGCGATGATCTTGACCGCGGTGATACGTTCGCGATGTTGTTTGAACAGGCCGGCTAAGTGGCCACTATTTTCGCTGACCGAGTAGATGTCACCAATGGTTTGCTGGCCACCATAATGGTGTAAGGTATCCCATGAACCTAAGCGGTCAAGGGTTGCGGCCAATGCGGCATGGGGGAGGCTGAGACCATCCCTGCTCGGGTCATCCCCCCCCGACTTCGGCAGGTAATCGAGGATATCGGTCAGCGACCAACAGTCTTCTCGGGCCACGACTGAATCCGGTACGGCGAGATTATGATTACTGAAAATAACGAAGGGCAACATCCCCACGGCGAAGAATTCACTGGCGCCATGGTGGTATTGGAGAATAGTGGTTTTCAATTTAATAGTTCCAAAGACATCTCCGTGGTCAATCGTATCGCCACTGCGCCGATGTTGCAACACCCTCTCGCGCCCCTCCTCGGTGATTATCTCCATTTCCCCCGACCAGTGCTTCTGCTCGATCATCAACACCTTTTCGCCGCCGACGACGATACAGTCGACCTCACGGCGACGGCCATCCTTGTTGGGAATCCGCATACCTTCCCACATCCGCCAATGGGTTCCTTCGATTCCTGCGGCGATTATTTTTGTCAGGTGTTCCTCGGCCTCTCGCCCAGCGACCTGATGACCTATGGGGGGGAATTTTATGCGCTGCAGCCAAGCCTCGCGCAGTCTGGCACCGAGCCACATCCCTACACCCCATGTGGAGCAGGTAGGATTTCGGCGACCGAACCAATCACCAAGTCAGGTTTCTGCGGGCAATCGACCAAGTCATCGCGCCCCGCCTCCCCTGAGAGCACCAGTACGGCTTTGACCCCAGCACGATTGGCCATTTCGATATCGGTGTACAATCGGTCACCGAACATCACACATTGGCTTGGGTCAAGCCCCAATTCCTCGATTTTATGCAATATCATCCCCGGGTTCGGTTTGCCACAGATGTGCTCCGGCACCACCCCCGTCGCGGCCTTGAACAGCGCCAAAAAGGCACCCGTATCGGGCAGGCCGCCGCGCGGGTCGGGACATACCACATCGGGGTGGCTGGCGACCAGAGGTACGCCGGCGTGAAGGTGAACACTGGCCATTTCAATTTTATCATAGGTTATCTCAGTATCATATCCTAGAATGACGTATTGCGGGGTATCACTGCGAGTGCTGAGGCCGGCAGATTCCAACATAGAGCGCATGCCCTCAGTACCGACTAAGTAAGATTGAGTGATACCTTTGGCTGCAAGCCAAGCAATCAGGTCGTGGGTCGAAAGAAGGATTTCATCCCCTGTGGCCGGGATTCCAAAACCCTGCAACTTCTCGACGTACTGTTCGACTGAGAGACTCGAATTATTGGAGAGGAAGAACCTACGAATCCCCTTTTGCTCTAGCCGGGTGAGGAAATCGACCGCCCCCGGAATCAAATCACGGCCGTGATAGATTGTACCATCGAGGTCGAGAAAGACACAATTTATTCCCGCGAGGTCAAGCGAAAATTCTGTAATCTCAACCACCTCCCCAATCTCAGAAAAGAACCTGACGGGCGATGAACCACTTGTTGTGAATCATCTCCTGCTCATTCTTATTCGCCAATGCCTCTAACAACATATCCTGTAAACCCGGCTTCACCTTGGCCTTCTTCAAGAATCTCCGCAACAGCCACTTCTTGCGTATCAACTTCTGCATCTTGTAGGAATTGGTCAGAATCGGCCCTAGGGTCTTCCATAACTCATGCTGATAGGCGACGCCGACCGAGAGTGGAAAACCATCGGCGTGAGATTCTTTATCAAAGGCTAAAGCGGCCATTTTTC
>JAPOGE010000049.1 GCA_028283345.1 Candidatus Poseidoniales archaeon | reverse complement strand
GACTTCGCCCATCCTGACCTCAACGGTACTCAAGCCCGGGTCGATGACCCCACCTCCCCTTGGGATGGCTGGCCGATAATGTTCGATGGTCGTTCTCTGCACCGCTGGCTCGATGATGCCGATACCTATCCCAGCGATGGCAGTTCCTGGTTCGCCGATACCTCGACCACCGACCTCGATGCCGATGGTGACGGTCTCTTGGATTCAAGTGGCTTGAATATCACCGGTCTGGTCTCACAATCAGGAATTTGGCATATCGGCGAGCATCCCGATAATAACCTGCAGAACAATGTCGGCGATGATGTTGCAGTCTTGGTGGTGGATGAGGTTAGCAATTCCACCTATGATACGGTCTATGTCGACTTGGATGGTGATGGCGAGTTCGGTGACGAGTTCCCAATGCGGAAAGGTTCGGAGGTCGCCGGTCTTGACTTGACCGGCGATGGGCTGTGGGATCGTTCCGGCGGGCTGATTTATTTCATCGCCGACGGTAATACCTCGCTACCTTATGCTCCAACATATTCAGCCCGTGCGGCGCTGGCCGACCGTATCCCCGGTAATGGTGACCTGGTTGCTTTCATGCTCAATGAGAACGGTGGCCCTGCCGGCAGTCACGGCACCCTTTGCGCAAGTTCCGTGGCCGCCCAAGGAGTCGTGGCCAATGGTAAGGTGCAGGGAATGGCACCTGACGCCAGCCTGATTGCGGTCGGTAATTACTACGCCGGTGGTTCTGCATTCGATAGTTGGCGCTTTGTCGCCGAAGGTTATGACGGCTTGACAGATACCGGTGATGAGGCGCAGATCGGCTCGTTCTCATTCGGCTATTCGAGTGTGGTCGATGCCGGCAGTGACCAGAATTCGCTCTATCTCGATTGGCTGACGCGGGTCTATTCAAAGAATACAACCTATCTCGTCGCCCTTGGTAACGGTGGGCATGGCTACGGTACTGTGGCCAGCCCCGGCGGTGCGGCTGGAATAATCAGCGTCGGTGCGTTCTCTTCCAGAACCGGTGAATCGGCGGGTGCGACCTGGGGTGAGAGCGCGTCGTGGTCGAATCGCGGCCCCAATAGTCAGGGTAGAATGGACCCCGACCTGGTTACCATCGGCTGGTCGGCGACCGGAGATGTGACCCTGAATGAGAAGAGCGACGCCAATAGTGCTTACCGTTCATGGGCCGGAACCTCTCTTTCAACCCCCGTTGCGGCAGGATTGATGGCGTTGCTGTATCAGGCTTGGTGGGAAGAGCATGGCACCTTCCCCAATAGTCAGGTGATTAGAGATCTGGCGATGTCCACAGCCAGCGACCGTGCCAACGACCCAAACGTTCAGGGCGGAGGATGGTTCGATGCTGACCGGGCGACCGCGACCATCGCCGGAGAATCCGGAACTTGGTGGACCCAACCGGCTTCGTGGATGCCGGGGGAGAATGCCGGTCAGCATCGTGATTCCAACATCAATTGGCTATTGCCAGGCACCAGCGCCGACCTGAATCTGTCCTTCAATAATCCGAGTCAAGATACCTTTTGGATCAATACTTCGGCGACGATCTGGCAGCCCGCTACACACGATGTATTCGTGTGGAATTCCAGTGAATCGGGTGATTGGGATGGCTATCAATCGTCTCGCCCTGACATCGTCATCCCGATATTGATTCATGGTGATGCCAACAATACCACCATCGCCAACGACAGTACTCTGGTGCGGGCACGGGCCACAATAGACCCACGTGGATTCGATGGCGACCAGAATTACCAGAGTGAGAATCGCCCCTACCTGAGAATCTATCGGTGGAATGATACCGATGGTGATGGTAAGTGGTGGAGTGATGATGATGGTGATGGCCAGGTCGATTCGGGAGAATGGGAATCGGCGAATGAATACTCGGTAATCTCCGAGCACATGTATGCCAGCCCACAGGTCGAAGTGCGCATCGGCGACCCTTGGGGCCAGCCAGCTGATGGCTTACTGCTCGGCATCTTCCGAGAGAACAAGCAGACCAGTCAAGCTGACCCTCTACCGATTGAAATCGACATCACCTCTTTCCGCAAAAGTCATGACTCCTGGTTGAATCTCGCCCCTCAGGCATTGATTCTCCCCAATTCCACAAACACTATTTCTTTGACTATTACCGTGCCCAATGATGCAATCCCGGGCTTACGAATGTCGACCATCGAGATTTCCGATTCTTTTGGGCATAATTGGTCATTTCCAATAGTCACTACCATAGCCGCATCTGGCCCGACCTCGTGGACTCCACCTGAAGTTGATGGCAATCTCAGTAATCAGACACTCTATAGAGAGACATGGATGCAAGGGGCGCAACGTTGGGGGTGGCGGGCAGAGTCCGGGGATTGGAAGGCCTTTGCCCTCGAGTGGCCGTCGACTTTGACCAATGGGGCGATAATCATCGACATCGATTGGCCCGATAATGGCTATACCGATATCGACGCCCATTGGTTGAGTCGTATTCCGCACCCTTACTATGCCGACGACCCCGGTGCATATGGCCAGTGGGCGATGGCGGTCGAGACCGGCTCCATCAGCAAGCATCGTGGCTCGGGGGTGTGGGAACGGCAGACCGCTACCGGCGGCGACCGAGAATTACTGACGGCTTCAGCCAGCCCGGGTTTGAAACAACTTCTTCTCCACAGCACCATGCACGGGGTCAACACCAATGATAATCCTGTCAACGTGACCGTAGGATTTGCCGCCACCATCAGTGGCAATCTCACTCATTCCAGTGATGATTGGACGCGAACTAATTTCTCTGATAGCCTGGTGCTCGGTAGCACCGTCAACATCACACCCGATGACATCTCAGGTTGGGGCTGGACCCAACCGGTTTTCTATCCCGGGGAAACTGCTAGCCAAGATACCCCGGAAACGGTATCCACCGCTTCTTATATCCGTGAAATCTCGGTTGAAAATGTCCGTCGCCTGAAGGTTGAGATAGATACCCAGAATGGTGCTGAGGATCTCGACCTCTACCTATATCGCGACAATAATGGCAATGGTGCAATCGATTGGAGTTCCGAGAAGAAGGGCTCATCGGGTAATTGGAACAGCGACGAGGAAATCGTCATCGATAACCCTCAAGATGGCCGCTGGTGGATAGTCGTGCACGGCTATGAGGTGCCGGGAGTGGGGACTTCGTTCTGGCTGAGACTGACTGAAATCGGTGGACTTGACTTAGCGGTGGATGACTGGAACCAACTGAATCAGAGCGAGATCAGCAGCATATGCCCCAATGGTTGCAGCGCACTGGGTGGTGCTCTACCAATGGTTGCCTGGCGAGTAAATCACACGATGAATATCCCAGCCGCAGCCGGATTGTGGGAAGGGTATTTTGAACTCGAGTTTCCGAGTGGAGGTGGATTGACGATTCCCACCTCTTTTGACTTACTTGAGAAACCACCGGTGCTCGAATTCCGCGGCCAGAACCCTGTCACTTCAGCCAACTCGACAATGCCGCTCATCGCCCATGTCAGCGACCTGCAAGCCGGTTTCAACCTCTCGAAGGTTTCTCTGCACGGCGATATCCGGATCTATTCCGATAGCTTAGGCGAGCCAATCATTTTGCGTGACCTCAATCCGTCAGTAAATGCGACCTTACTCGGTGGCACGAGCATCGATTTGACCGCTGAATTCCTCGTCTGGGATGATTCCAGAGCCCGCGATGACGTGACTTGGCGTCTGCCGCAGGCCAACTCAAACCTCCAGCATTGGTGGACCTTTGACGAGCCTGCAAGTATCCCCCCTAGTACCGTTGTGGTCGATCAACGAAGCGATTTGCTCGGGGATGACGTCGGCCTTGCAATGTGGCAACTCAACCCTGAGAGAGGGTGGGTGATGTATCTGAATACGGATGATGAAATTGCCTATATCGATTTCGCTAACTCACCTTCAACCATTCAGGGAATCGAGGTCTTGAATTCGGATGCGACGATGTCATATTGGTATAACTCGCTGACCAATGGTAGTGATGATTTCAGCATTGCTCCAGCGATTGCTGGATACGATTCACAAATCAATAGTGATGACCTCATTTGGGGAGCAATCAATTCCAGCGGGAATGTCGGTATCAGCAAAGGTATTGGCTCTCCTGCCACCTCCGAGGTCTCGATCACCGATGGCCAGTGGCACCATGTGTCGCTTTCACGAAATGCTCAGACCGGTGAGTTAAGAGTCTATGTCGATGGAGTGTTGAGTGGCACGTCGATTGGCGCCGCAGGAACAACATCCTCGGTGATGGAGCATATTGGCTGTGTTACGATGAATCTCAATTCAACTTGCTTGCGGGCGAGTCTTGATGATGTGCGGATTTACGACACGGTTCTCGGTGCTGCCGAAATTGCCGCGATTTACAATGCCACCAGGATGGACAATTCATCTCTGCCAATGGACTACGAATTGCGCAGTTTGGATATCTCTATCTCGATTCCAGATTCCAATTCCAGAATTGGTTGGTACGAGATGACTTTGTCGGCCACAGATGCCGCTTACCTCGAGGATGAGATTTCTATAGCCTTGGCCTATGATGACGATATTCCACTTTATTTCACACCGTTCTCAAACGTGTTCATCACTAACCAAACCATTTGGGAACATACTATATTGGGTGAGTCAGACCTCTATTTGACTATCAATGGATTACAGGTCATCCAAGGGGCTGACGCATCGGACATGTGGATGTGGCCGGCGCAGGTTTCTTCGACCACCGGGCGCGCGGTGTGGTACAATCAAACCTATTCACTCATTAATGAGGGTGAGAATCTATTCACCATCGAAGCGCAGGATGACGCCGGAAACCGACGCAGTAGTGAGATTCACGTTTTCCGTGATACCATTGCTCCCGAACTTTCGATAAATCATACCTATCCATTTGAGATGGTGAACGTGACCGTGGTTGATATCTTGATCGAGACTGAGAGCGGAGTCGAATTATGGGTTCAAGGCGAGGAAGTTTTCATGCCAACATTTACCACAAATATCACCGTATCAGTGGATCTTCAGCAAGGTGATAATCGGGTAAATGTGACGGTTCGAGATGGCGCCGGTAACTGGGCTGATGCAAATCTGAGTTTTACGGTTGATTCGGTTTTCCCGACGCTTGATTGGCTTGAGCCAGCACCTGACCAATTAGTCGATAGTTATCTGGTTCCCCTGAAGTGGAATTTGTCTGAGGGCACAATTGGATACATCTCAGTTGACGGTGGAGATTGGGCTTCCATCCCCGCTCAAATGGGGCAGTCGCAGTGGTCAGTAAGCCTTGACTTGGTCGGAGAACATCGGTTTTGCCTGAGTTTTGAGGATGTCGCGAGAAATATCATCATCGAGTGTCGAAATGTGGTATTGAATGAAAATCTCTATACCCCGATTTCGACGGTTGATTGGGATGGTGGTCTGACCAATAACACCACCCTGAACGGCAATCTTTGGTTGGGACCGAGTCAATCCTGGGAATTATACTCGATGTGGAATAACCAATGGAATAAGGTACACTCGGGAATCTCACCCAATGGCGGCCTGCATACCATCCCCTATGAGTTGCGCGAAGGGGATAACCATTTTCGCCTTGTCGCTGGTGGTCTGGGCCTTTTGGGGGAGTGGAATTATTCAGTCACCCTTGATACTGAAGCACCACCTCTGATCATCTTACAACCGTTGGATAATTCTCTGTTCGGCTATGCCGGAATGGAGGACCTCAACATCAGGATCACGGGAATCACAGAAGTTGGATTATTCGTGCAATGCTGGGAATCCAACGGTCAATATTCGACCGAGGGATTTGCTGATGACACAGGAAATTTCTCCTTGGCCCACACGAGGTCACTAGCCAGTGAAGTCAGCGATGGCCAGCAGGTCGCCCTATTGTGCTCGACCAGCGATGCAGCCGGTAATCAGGCATCGGCGTGGTTACGCTTGAGTTTCGATGGCACTGCCCCGGTGGGCGAGTTTAATTTTGTCGGCGAAGACCGACATCTGTGGTTGCGATGGGAGGTTAATTCAGCCGATGGCCTCGACCGTTGGGTGCTGACCATAGAACACGATGGCGGGTTGGTACAATCCGAGTCGGGATATTTCTCTGGTTCGAATAATTCATTTAGTGAGCAACTCGACTTGGGAGTGGTTGAATACGGCAGCTGGAGTGCTAAATTTCGGGCCTGGGATTCTGCTGACAATCTCGTGTCGATGAATGCCACATTCATTATTGTCGAGCCGCAATCGCCAATCGATATATTCTCCAGTGTCAACCTGGGGAATTTCGGCATGTTGCTCGGAGTGATGATTCTCATCACTATTCTATTTGTTCTTGACCGCAGGCGCGGAAAATCGGAATCTCAGGTCGATGGTAAGGACAAAGCCTATCAGTCAGACCATGATTATGGTGAAATTGAACTTGAGTCCTTACCGCTGACCCCGCGTGAAGCGGTGCTGGCGGCAGAGGCCGAATTGGAATTGGAAGCCCTTGGCGAAGTGGATATATTCGCCGATGAAGGAGCAGAAACACTGCTTGATTCAGCTACGGTATCCGACCTCTATGCCAGCCATGAGTCTAGAAGTGAAGATACTGACAGGAAGGCGTCACCCTAAAGGGTGAAAAGTATACCAGCGTTATCCATGGCGCCGGACCGAAACTGCCAGAATGGCAAAAAAGCCTCTTCTTTTCTACTCACTATGATGATGCTTTCGATGGCTTTCACGGTGATTTCCCTGCCCTCGGCTGCTGCTGCTGATGGTGATGGTGATGGCATCGATGATGCGCTGGATGATTGTGAGTTCGCCTCAGGAAACAGTACAGTGGATTATATCGGATGTCCCGATGACGATGGCGATGGCGTGCCGAATTTCATTGGTCAGCCACTAGACGATTGGGCTGATACTGAAAGAGAACTCTACCACTCCGGTGGTAATTCCAGGGCGGTCGCATGGTCGCCTGATGGAAGATATATCGCTGGTGCTGGCGGTGGCAATGTGAACCTCTATTGGGCCGGTGGCTATATCTCTACCTTAGTTACGATATCAGAGTATGTCAGGGCATTGGAATTCTCCCCCAACGGCTCCTATCTGGCGGTAGGGGGGTATGAGGAAGACAGTTGGCCGGTGCCCCGAGGATGGATGTTGGTCCTGGAAATGGATTGGGCGACCCAATCGGCAACGGTTCTTCAGAACCTGAGCCATTTGCACATCGGTGATGTTCCCAGCGTGACTTGGTCATCGGATGGCTTATTCCTGTACACTGGCGGTGAAGATGAGATTCGACAATTTTCCGTCAATGATAACTGGGCCATGCTGATGAATTACTCATACGCTAATGGAAATGTCTGGGCCCTTGATGTCAGTCCTGACGACCGACTCGTAGCTGGAATATCAGGTGGTGGACAGATGGTGGTGTACTGGGCCGCCAATGGAAGCCAATACATGGCGCACAGTGATCACAGCACTTCTTATGCACTGGCACTTAGATTCAGTCCAGATGGTCGCTGGTTGGTGTCTGGGGGTAATGACAACGACATGCACATCTACAATGTGAGCAATAAGTCATGGGTGGCAGAGATTGACGGTGGCTCTGACGTCTATGGCATCTCTTTCGACCCCTCGGGAGGGTATTTCGTCATCGCCAGAGGGGGGAGTTCAAGCACACGTATCTATATGGTCAGTAATTGGACCCAAGTGGCCAGTTTCGGTTCGTTTGGTACCAGTAACAGCAACCGCGGTCTCAGGGCTGTAGACTGGTCCCCAGATGGCTCAGCAATTGCCTTCGCGCAACGCCGCGGAAGAATCACCACTCACCTGCTACCAGAGAGTTATATGCAGGTTCACGGAGATTGGGCCGCCAATGTCCTCGAGAATCCTTGGCGCTCTACATGGCCAGCCGCTGGCCAAATGCTCAAGTATGTCAACACCACCGCTTACGATGCGACCAACTACGTTTGCCAGAATGATGGTAGTATGGCGGCGTTGACTGCAGGACATTATCCGATATGGGTCAATCGTGACCCCGACTTCTCCACCAATGGCAGACTTGATTGCAAAATCAGTAATCGCTCGATTATCGAAGTGCCGATTGGACATATTGCCGGAGCCTTTGCGGTAAAGGCAGGAAGCGACACTCAAACATGCATCGAGACCCTCGGTGGCGGCCTGAGCATAGCCCAGATACGGTGGATGATTTCGGCACAATCAGGATCTGCTTTACAGAGCGGTGGTGAATATCCGGGAATGGTTATTTCCTCAGTTGCACAAAATGATGATGGCGACATTTACCGCGAGTGGTCGGATTTACATTCGAGTTGCCCATCTGATTCGATAATACTGGTGCATCAATGGGAAAACCGGAGCGCGATTGGTATGCTCAAGGAGCAATTCCTCTGTGATCATTGCACCTTCAAGGATTCTCTTTACTCGACCGGCCAGCGTGAACGCTATGCATACGAATTTGATAGTGAGGTCATTGAATCCCTCATCGCGCCGCAGGGTGACACCTTGATTGGATTCACAGAGTTAGACTATATGTTACAGAATACAACTGGACTTTTCGTGGTTCCGATAATCAATAATTGGACTCATAGTGCCTCCGACGCCCTATATGCCGGTGAAACTTTCGTCTCCCCTTCTAACGCCAATTCTACCGCCGACACTTGGCGCATCCAATCCGACCTTCGGGTCTTGGTGCACGAGGATGACCTCGCCGACAAGATTAGTTTCATCGACTGGGCCTTGAGCGAACCCGGGCAGATTATAATGGAGGACAGCGGCTATAATCGCCTATCAGTTCTAGACCGAGTATTATCTTGGAAGCGGATTGGCATGGATCTGACTTACCTGCTTCCCGATGCCGATGGCGACGGGATCTGGGATGGAGATGATGCTTGTGCAAATACTACAATCGGTTCAAGTATAGATGAAAACGGTTGTGCAGATTATCAATTGGATGATGATGACGACGGCTATGCCAATGATATCGATGACTGTATCAACCAATCTGGAACTGCTACAATATCGCCCTATCTCGGCTGCCCCGATGATGATGGCGACGGCTATGCCAATGTCGATGATATTTTCCCCCTCGACACTACCCAATGGCGAGACAGCGATGGTGACGGTTATGGTGATAATCAAGCTCCTGGGGCGACGACTCCAGATGATTGCATCGATATAGTGGGTAATTCTACCGCCGACAGACTTGGATGCCCTGATTCCGACGGTGATGGATGGTCGGATGCCGATGCTGAATGGACGGTTGGTGATGGTGCGGATGCCTTTGTCGGTGATCCAACTCAATGGGTCGACTTTGATGGTGATGGTTATGGCGACAACTACTCTTGGAATGGCTTGAATGATAATCGCAGTAACGAATCCGGCGACGCCTTCTTCGATATACCGACCCAATGGCGAGACCGAGATGGGGATGGTTATGGCGATAATTCAGCCGGAGCCGGAGCAGATTACTGCCCTTACATCCCTGGGACATCAACCAAGAATGGAATCATCGGCTGCATAGATAGTGATGGCGATGGGTGGGCTGATTCTATCGATGATCTCCCAGATAACAATGAGCAATGGTCGGATATCGACAGCGACGGTTATGGTGATAATATCGGTGGGCAGATGGGAGACTGGTGTCAGCAGACCCTGGTAAACGAAATTGATCAGGTCAATTACCAAGGCTGCGGTCCGAGCGAGAGGGATAGCGATGACGATGGTGTCAATGATATCTCAGACAGTTGTCCCGACACTCCACCGATGGAGTCGACAAATGTCGATATCACTGGCTGTTCGGCTTCACAGCGAGACCTCGACCGAGATGGTGTGAGCGAAGCTGAAGATTTCGACGATACCGACCCGAGCCAGAGTAAGGATACCGATGGTGATGGCTTCGGAGATAATGCCAGCGGCACGAATGGTGATGACTGCTTGGGGACTCCAGGCACATCTACTGAAGACAGAAGGGGCTGTCTGGACAGTGATGGCGATGGCTATTCGGACCCGGATGGTGGATGGACAACATCTCATGGTGCCGATAAATACCTCTATGAGGCTAGCCAATGGCGTGATACTGACGGCGATGGTTATGGTGACAACTGGGACAATTCCACCTGGAATAAGACCCGCAGCGACGGGTCACCCGGGGTCTTTGTCAGCGATGCCTACAAACCCGACCGCTGCCCGAGCGAAGCAAATAGTTACGGCCAGACGTTCGGTTGTCCCGAAGGTACTGACTTCGGTGATGATGGCACCTCCAGCACGGTCGATGGAACTTCATCGCAGAGTGACGAAGGAGGTGGTGGTTTGATGATGATCATAGCCGTCATCGGTTTTCTGGTCGTTAGTGCTTTGGTGGCTTCTATCGTGATAATTCTGCGCAAACCAACTGCTGATGGAAAAGTCGGCGGTGGTAAGACTAGAGGGCGGAAATCCGGTAAAGGGAAGGATTACGACCCATATGCCTGGACGCAGAAATCATCCAGTGAAGTTGCTGCAGATGATGATGGTGGAAAGTCCGAGGAAGACGAGTCGGATAGTGAGGTCCAAGATGAGAGTAACACCCCTGAGACCTCCGAAGAAGGTGCAGTCGGCGCAACCCCCGAGGAGGTAAAAACCATCTCGGTCGATAATTGGGAAAGCCTGCCACCAGGAGGAGAATATTCCACTGATGATGAGACTGGGACGGCTTGGTATGAGGCTCCCGATGGTGAATCGTGGCATCGCAATGACGATGAATCGTGGTCACTCTGGGAATAATTTCGCTGGTAATTCCCTCGCAATGCTGATGAACCAACCCCCGTGGTCGGCAACTGGATAACCATGGAGATAGCTATAATCGCCGTTCTCGGCGCCGGGCAGATGGGCAATGGAATTACTCAGGTTGCAGCGCTAGCCGGTTTCAGCGTCACGATGATTGATATTGAGCAGGAATATGTTGACAATGGGATGGCTACCATCGAGAACAGTCTTGGAAAACTGATTGCCAAAGAATGGATTGGGCAAGCCGATGCCGACGCGGCACTGGCGCGCATCAGTACCGCAACCGAGCGCAGTCAGTGTGGTGATGCCGACCTTGTCATCGAAGCGATTCCCGAGATTCCTGAACTCAAGTTCAGCATCTTTGCTGAACTTGACGAGATATGCAAACCCGAGGCGATTTTGGCCTCCAACACCAGTAGTATCAGCATCGATGAGATAGCCGCCGCAACCAACCGACCGAGCCATGTGATCGGCATGCATTTCATGAATCCGGTGCCGCTGATGAAACTGGTCGAGATCATCAATGGCAGCAGTACGAGTCCCGAAGTCAATGCGGCGGTGGTCGCGGCGGCGGAAAAGATGGGGAAGACCGCCCTGTCGTGTAATGATTCACCGGGGTTCGTATCGAACCGAATCCTCTGCCCGATGCTCAACGAGGCCATTCTCACCTTACAGGAGGGGGTGGCCGAGCCCGAGGCGATTGACGGGATAATGAAACTGGGGATGAATCACCCGATAGGTCCGTTGGCTCTCTGTGATTTGATTGGCCTGGATACCGTTCTGCACATCATGAATGTACTTCACTCCGGGCTGGAGGACGACAAATATGCACCGGCGCCACTGCTCATTGAGATGGTCGAAGACGGACGATTGGGCCGCAAGAGCGGACAGGGGTTCTATACCTACTGAACCGATTATCCATCCAAGCATACAATAACGCTCATATGCCTCGACGCCGGGGCGTGGATGGGGTAATGAGATGCCGGGAACGAGTCGAGTGGAAATCCGCACACTGAAGGTTGGTAAGTACGCCTGTGTTGATGACAAGGCCTACAAGATTCTCAGCATCTCAAAATCTAAGCCGGGCAAACACGGTTCGGCTAAAGCTCGGCTGGAATTGACCGATCTCTTCACCGGGCAGAAGCGCAGTCATGTCGGCACCGTCACCGATACCATTCAGGTGCCGATGATCGACAAGGGCAGTGCCACAGTAACCCACTTGGAGGGAGATTTCGTCCACGCCATGGATATGAAGACCTATGAGCAATTGGTCCTGCCGATGGAAGAGGGATTGAATATCGTGCCCGGCAAGGAGATAATGTGGATGGAAGCCTTGGGTCGATACAAGATTATCCGTGACCACTGATTTGCGAAATGACTTAACATTAGATATGGATACTTTTCCATTGTCGGCCGTGAAGTTATAGGCTAGATGATGTTAGCCATAATATGGAAAGCGTAGCCGCTTTAGATTCGGATGTAGAAAAAGAACTAATCATGGCAATGCCCGATGATGACAAGCGTGCGTTAAAGGGTTGGTACTTTTTTGACTGGGCGAATCAAGCCTATGCACTCACGGTGATGACGGTCATTGCACCAGCGTTGATGTCCAATTTATACAACAAGGCCACTGGAACTCAAACTGGTGACGCGTTCTATGCAACCGTCCTTACGCTTTCAATGGTTTTTGTTGTGCTGACGGCACCTGCATTGGGGGTCATTGCGGATCGAATGCCAGTCAAGAAGAAGTTGCTCAAATGGTACACAGCTGCGGGCATCGCATTCACTGCATTGATGGGGGCAGCACCTTACTTTGGCTCAGATGGATACATCGTTCTCGCCGTGATGTTCGCCATTGGTACAATCGGATTCACTGGTGGTAACGTCATCTATTACTCCTTCATGCCTTATCTAGGCAAGAGAGAAGATCAGGACAAAGTGTCAACCTGGGGATACATGTATGGATTCATGGGCGGTTCAATCCTACTTGTTTTCCACCTACTCATCCTCATGGGGCCATTCAATTGGGACACAAATTTCAGAATCTCTGTCATCTTTGTAACCTCCGCATTATGGTGGTGGGGATTCGGAGCACTGATGTTCAAGTGGACACCAGAACCGGAAATCTCATCGGATCTGGAATGGGAAAGTTTGGGAAAAAACAACTTATTCCGGGTATTCGGAGCCGCCAAGATTGCTTATGGACAGGTATTCAAAACCGCGAAGGAGATTCGAAAATTCAAGGTGCTAGCATTCTTCTTGCTTGCATATCTATTGTTCTATGACGGCGTGAACACAATCGCCAGTATGGCAAGTGCATTTGGAGACTCCGTGTTACGACTCGATCAAAAAATGAATATCATACTCTTGTTGACCGTCAATATTGTTGCCATTCCCATGACGTTTGTTTTCGGTAAACTGGCTGCAAAGAAAGGTACGAAATTTGCATTGATGTTGGCATTGCTCATCTACTGTGCAGTAGCGGTCACTGCAGCAGGTTTTGCTCCATTGGAATTAGACTCAGAAACCGATGCCAATGCGGATGGCGTACCTGATGATGCTGAATTAACCGAGAGGGGGGACTCAACACGTTATGACTTTGTTTTTACCTGGAATGATGATCCGGATGGAAATGAGAGTACCAATGATAGTGCTTATGTCCTGTCAACATTGTACGGTATTTCCTATGAAAATTGGATTAGCAATACTTCTGAAGGTGACGCAATCTTCCGTGATGCCTTCCAAGAACACTTCCCTGAAACCGATTATTCGGTAGAAGATTCGGGAGAAAGTACGCTAGGTACCGGGTTGATGGTATGTTTGTTCATCTTGGTCATGGTCGTCCTACTGGGCGGCGGTCTCATGTGGTTACAGGAGAGAAACATGGGTTGGATGGGTGTCTTTGCAGCATTCCTTCTCGTTGGCGTTGGCATCTTTGGGGCATCATTCCTTGCGGATCAAGCCAGTGTAGATGAGAAAGATGTCAACACGATTACTGAAGCGGATGCGGTGGCACTCGTCGCTGCTTTCGAAGAGACTGATGACCATCGATTCTCCATCATCATTGTCGGAGGAAATGATACCATTGCAGGCTCTTCGGAAGTGGGTGATACCCATCCAACAATCGTTGAACAGGGTGGCCCTGTTGATTGGTGGGCTTCGACCATGCGCAGTAAGGTATGGGCACCTCTCAGCATCAGTGTCTCGATGCAATGGATTATCCTCGGATTGTTCGTTGGTTGTGCCATGGGCTCAGCGGGCGCTCAAGCGCGTTCGATGTTCTCACAATTAACTCCAAAGACCCGTACATCGGAATTCTTCGGATTCTTCGGGTTCCTCGGGAAATCAGCGGCCATGATGGGTACGGCCCTCTACGCAATTGCCAGCACAACTTTCGATAGTCGAGTTGCATTGTTATCAGTCACGGTTGTCATTCTAATTGGGACCTATCTCACCAGCAAGGTGGACATTGAGGAAGGAATTCGTGTCGCTGAAGAAGAGGACGCGCGGGCTCGTGGTGAGATTCCAGAGGAGTGATGATGCGAGGATTCGCAATTGTGCAAGTAATCGGCACTCTAGTAACAATACTGCTGGCAATAATTGTTTGGGGTCTCCCATTGGCACCGAGCATCATCCTGTTTGGCGAGGTGAGTGAGAGATTTTCAGGCAGTGGCGAATGGATTCGTGCATGCGCAATGGGAATTGCGATTTCTTCCTGCATCCTTCTGTGGGGGATTTGCCTTCTATTGCTGTCCGGAACATTACAATTGCTAATCCACCCTCGAATCGAGGAAGAGAAATCATACCCACTTGCCTCTTCCATGACCATCAGGTGGGCAATTTCTGGTCTATTACATCGACTGACTTCACCAATACTGATTCATCTGGTTCCCTCTTTCATTGGTAATTGGTATTATCGCCTTTGTGGTTGCAAGGTAGGATATTGCGCACAATCAATAGCACGGTAGTCAATGATTCCTACGCAGTCGAAATAGTTGCTGAGACGGTAGTGGGTGGTGAGGCAATAATCAACTGCCATCTAGTAGAAGGTGGTAGGTTGGCCCTCTCCCCTGTAAAAATCTGATCCAGTGTCACAATTGGTGGCGGGGCTTCGATTCTCCCCGGCTCGATAATTGGCGACAATGCCATAGTAGC
>JAPOGE010000048.1:9588-15253 GCA_028283345.1 Candidatus Poseidoniales archaeon | reverse complement strand
GCAGACCCATCGTCGGCTCCTCGGCCAGAGGTCCCCCCTTGCACACCGAGTTGAAAGCCTCGATAATCAGTTCACGGGTCTCGTGGAGGGCCTGGATACCCTTGGTATCGTTGACCAGAACATTGGTACTATTGATGGCGTAAATCTTGCGCATCATATCTCTGTCCATACCATATTCAGAGAAACGGTTACCGATTTCCTTGGCATCCTTGTTGCGCACCGGCCCATCGCCGAATACACCTTCTTGCAAGGCGGTGATGACCTCGGGTGACAACTTCTCGACCTCGACATAGAAGCGATTGTGGCGATTGGGGGATTTCCCCTCGAAGGGATTCCCGATATTATTTGACGAGACACTTTCACGATAGACCACGATAGGTTCACTCACATTGACCTTGATTCCCTGTTCCACCTCGATACGATAGGTGGTGATTTCCAAGTGTAATTCACCCATTCCGGCCAGAAGTGCCTCTCCGGTTTCCTGATTGGTAGAGACCTGCAGGCTGGCATCGGCCTTTGCCAGCGAGCGCAGAGCATCGATGAACTTCGGTAAGTCCTTCATCGACTTCGGTTCCACCGCGACGGTGACGACAGGCTCGGAATAGTGGCGAATCGGTTCAAACGGAACTATGTCCCGGTTATTGGCGATGGTGACCCCGGCAGCAGCGGAGCGGATACCGGTGATGGCGGCAATATTTCCGGCAACCACACAAGGTACTGGAATTCTATCGGCACCTACCATCATACTGACCTGCTGAACCCGCTCAGCCTTGGCCCCGCCGATTGCCCAAACCGAATCTCCGTGATTGATTGTTCCCGAGTAGATACGGCCGACCGCAACTTCTCCAGCGTGCGGGTCCATCCAGATCTTGGTGACCATCATCGCCAGTTCTGCCTTTGGGTCGCAACTCAACATCGCTTGACCGAGTTCCCCTTCCAGGTCACCAGTCCATATATTGGGAATACGATACTTCTGGGCTTCGACTGGCCCGGGTAATTTGTTTACCGCCATATCGAGCAGTACTTCGTGCACCGGTGCTTTCTTGGATAGTGTCTTCTGGTCTTCGTTGTGGCAATACGAAAAAATATCGGTGAATGAGATTTTTGATTTCTTCATATAGGGTACGGTGATTCCCCAGTTATGATATGCTGAGCCAAAGGCAACGGTGCCATCGGCGACACTGACCTGCCATTCCTTCTTCTTATCCTCAGGGGCGAACTGGCGAATCAACTTGTTGATATTGGTGATGGTGACCTTGAATCGCTCCATCATATCCTCAGGGGTAATCTGGAGTTCATTGATGAGGCGGTCTACCTTGTTGATGAAGAGTACCGGCTTGACCTTCTCCTTCAATGCTTGACGAACAACCGTCTCGGTTTGCGGCATCGGGCCTTCGACAGCACATGCCAAGATGAAACAGCCGTCCACCGCCCGCATTGCACGGGTCACGTCGCCGCCGAAGTCGACGTGCCCAGGGGTATCGATCAGATTGATGAGATAATCGGTGCCATCCACCGAGTGTACCATCGAGGCACTTGCGGCGTTGATGGTGATGCCCCGAGCGCTTTCCTGTTCATCGAAATCCAGAACCCGGCTCTTGCCGGCCAGTTCCTCGGACATCATTCCCGCACCGGCGATGAGATTGTCGGATAGGGTGGTCTTACCGTGGTCGATATGGGCGGCGATACATAGGTTGCGAATCTGCGGCAACAGATGCATTACCTCGGTTGCTCGTTTGATATTGTCTTCCTTACGGCCCATGGCTGACACCCTTGGTAAACGCGGCGACCTATAAGGGGTTGATAAACGCACCTACAAGGTCGAGGTCAGTCGATTCGTCGAAGGCAGAATCCTGCCCGGCCTAAACTGTAGTTGCAGCTATTCGCATATCAGAGAATAATGCCGATATTTCTTCTTTGATCGCTTTGATTTCACGCCTCAGTTCCGTCAGTTGGCGGGCAAATATTTGCTTGCTCTTATTGAAGGATGAAGACTTTCTCTCCTTCTTGGCACCGGCAAGTTTCCGGAATGAATCTCGTAGGGAATTACGATAAGAACCAACTCGGTCATCAAAATTTGACATGTCCAATTTGTCGTTGATTCGCAAGATGTTTTTGGATTCATTGGCATATTTGACATCCAATTTGGCCACTTCAATCGAGGCCTTTGGGGTACGTTTGAGGTTACTGGTCAGACCGATCAGACCAAGTCCTGAAATCAGCCATTTCGACAGGTCCCAATGATACCATTTGTAGCCATTGCGATAATCGGCCTGGAAGGCGTGGTGGAAATTGTGATATCCTTCACCAAAAGTGAATAGGGATAATAAGGCAGAATCCTTGCTGGTATTCGTCGTCATATAGGGTTGAGTACCCCAGATATGTGCTGCAGAGTTGATGAGGAAAGTTCCATGATGGACGAATACTGTGCGCAATAGACCGCCCCAGATGAAACATCCGATTCCGGTACCAATCCCGCCGATAGCAAAGCCGATGGCGCCGGGTAATACCATCCCGACAATGAAGCCGATGAGGAAAATGTGGCGGTGTTGCCAGGCGAGAATCGGGTCAGCCTGCAAATCTCGGACATTGGAAAAATCATTGTCATTGCCTTCCTTCTGCATTATCACCCAGCCCATATGTGACCAAAAGAATCCACGCGTTGCATTGTAAGGGTCGTTGTCCAAATCGGTGAATTTGTGATGGTTACGATGGTCACTGCACCACTCGATGATCGAATTCTGGAAAGCACCAGCGCCGAATAGAGAATAGAACAACACAACCGGCCGTGATGCACTATAACTGCGATGCGAGAATAAACGATGATATCCGGCGGTTATAGACATTCCACAGAACAGGTACCAGACGACTAAAACGATGACCTCGGTCGAGCCGATTCCGAAGGTAGCACGATGCCAAAAAGCTGCTACTGCAGCGATTATTGGGATTCCCAACAGGAACATCGCATTCAACCAATTGATGTTGTATCGGTGTTGGGTGACCATCACCGTCCCCTCTGCCATATACTTCCCGCAACGCGCATGCCTTTTGACCGTTTGGTAGGCATGCTATGAACCACCGGATATTTTCCCTGAGCCACCGAATCCCAGTTAGATTCACCTTTCCACACGGCTCCTATGCATCTCATCAACGTACGGTAGTGAATTCACTGCGGTCGGCGCCGACGGGGATGGTGGCATCGAAGCCTACTTTTGCTGTCAAACCATCCTCACCCCGTGATGGGTCGAGGCTTGAACCTTTTTGCCCTGATAAAATCACCGTGTCTTCATCGGGTTGCCATCTGGTCATCAGCGCCCATTCGACTCGCACAGGGTCGCTGATATCGATATCATCATCGACGATTATCACCTGTTTCATCGAGCGGTGTCCTTCGAGAGCGGCGGCGATGGCCGCCCGTCCATCTTCATCTGTCCGAGGTCTGATCGAGACCACCGCTGAAAGCCAACCACATCCGCCCTCAGTCAGAAATACATCGACACATTCGACAACTTTACTGACAGCCTGTTTAATGCTTGGAGCTCGCGGCAGTCCCATCAGGCAACGGTGTTCAGACCCGGCGGGAATCAATCCATGGAATACCGGATTTATACGGTGGTGCACGCTGGTAATTGCAAATACCGGTTCTTGTCTCGTCCCATCCAAGGTTCCGGTGATATCGACATAGGGTCCCTCCTCGTCATCATCAAGGGTGATATGTGCGGCCATCGCATATTCTGAATCCGCCGGGACGATGACACCATTTTCCAAGGCCACAACCTCGAGGGGCCTACCATAGACTTCATCATGCAGATAGGCGGCGATGGATAGTTCGTCCACTGGGTGGTCGAAAGACATCGCTGCGGCGAGAAGAACAACCGGGTCAGGTGCATTGACGATGGCGATTGGGATGGTCTCTCCGGCGGCCCTGGCTGTATCGAGCATGGTGCGAAGATGGCGTGGCACCAAGCGCGCCACGACATGACTCGCATCACGTAGGAATTGACGATGGAAGGAGACATTTCTCTGTCCATCATATTCGGCGATTACGATACTGGCCGACATATATCTTCCTCGGTCTTCAGGATAATGCCACGGTATCGGTAGTTTCCGCAAATCGACACTCTCTTGACAAGCCTGCATCACCGGAGCATGTTGAGCCTCGATATGTAGTGGTTCGGACGAGTTTTCCATCGCCCTTCCCAGTAGGTCAACAAGGTCCACCGCAGCCACTCCCAGTGCTATGGACAGACGTTCTCGGGTCATGATATTGAGAGCCAGGCGATGACCCGGGGCCTCGGGGATATTATCAAACAGTAAAAATTCATGACCGGATTCGATTGAGGCCTCAAAGACACCGAAAATACAGGATGTGGGTTGCTCAATGGTACGAGCCCGCCCGAGGTGGTCGCGAAAGGCCATGGCTCACCGAGCCTTGTCCATCCCTTCAATTTCACCCCGCCGGACACCGGTTGAACTCACCGCTCAAATATGCCTTTGGCGATGGTGTTCCGTACTCCCGAGTACCATCCGGTAGCGATAAAGGCCATGCCTTCCAGTCGGCACAGTCAAATATGGCTTGTTGGTCGGCGAAACGCTTCAAACGGTGATAAACATGGGTCGAGGTCTTTTCGCGGGAAAAAAAATGCGTAAGGATCGTCAGAAATTTCGTTGGTCAGACCGTTATTACAAGAAAAGAATGCTGAAGTTGAAAGCGAAGCACGACCCTTTGGGTGGATCGACCCAAGCGCGCGGCATCGTTATCGAAAAGGTCGGTATCGAGGCCAAGCAGCCTAACTCAGGGATTCGTAAAGCGGTCAAGATATCACTCATCAAGAGCGGTAATAAATTGACCGCGTTCGCTCCAGGTGATGGGGCGATAAACTTCATCGATGAGCACGATGAGGTGATGGTCGAAGGTATCGGCGGCCGCATGGGTCGGTCTTACGGGGACATCCCCGGGGTTCGTTACAAGGTGATCAAGGTCAACGGCGTCAGTCTCGACGAGATGGTTCGAGGGCGCAAGGAGAAGCCGATCAGGTGATGCTCATGGATGATGAAGAAATCCAGTCAGAAGAACCGTCCTCTGACGGACAGCCCGTCGAGGAGATTGAAGAGAAGCCAATAGCCGGGATTGGTACTCTGGTTTTCGGCAAGTGGGACGTATCCCAGATTTCCTGCAATGACCCGGGTATTGCACCATACCTCAGTTTGCGAACCGTCGGGGTGCCGCACACCGGCGGGCGTCACGCCAATGCTTGGTTCGGCAAGTCGAAGTTGTCTATTGTCGAGCGTTTCATCAACAATCTCATGCGCACCGGACAATACACCGGCAAGAAGATGGGAGCGAGCAAAGCTCTAGAGCAGGCTTTCGATACCATCGCCGAGCGTAGTGGTGATAATCCGATGCAGGTCTTCGTCAATGCAGTTGCCAAGGCCGCTCCGATGGAGGAGATCACCCGCATCCGCTTCGGTGCGGTTTCTCAGCCAAAGGCTGTCGATTCATCTCCGAGCCGCAGACTCGATACCGCACTTCGGCACCTTGCCAAGGGTAGCCAGCAAGGTACTCACAAATCGAAGAAGACTCTGACTCAGTGTATCGTGGCCGAGTTGACCAAGGCTGCGGCCGGCGATGCATCCTCTTATGCGATTGGTAAGAAAGAAGAAG
>JAPOGE010000048.1:0-9578 GCA_028283345.1 Candidatus Poseidoniales archaeon | reverse complement strand
CATCGCCTCGTCGGCAAGATAAGCCCCGCACACCCATCCAAATCCGAACGGCCTTCCCCCTGAGCCGAACATCGTGGCGACATATACGGGTATTCGGTCGCAGGACGTTCTGGCCCAGGAAATCGCTTGATTCTCTTAGTCGGCTTGCTCGGCAAAGCCTATTGTCTCCATTATTGCATAATCCAACAGCCTTTCACTCACAATCAAGTTGTCTGTATTCTTCCTCTCGGACCACAAGCACCTGACAGAGGTCTCTGCCCGAGGCTGTGCAAAGGTTGGTCTCACCGATGAACAATGAACCGCTAGGTAATAACCGAGAAGAGCACTCACGGTTTCATGCCAAGCGATAGCGGTAGCGAGTTGCAACACCCACGGCGTAATCTCGGTAACCGCTGTCGCTCTCAGGCCGAGAAGTTCGTCAAACTTGCGCGCAAAGACCCCGAGCGGATGATTGAGAATCTGCAATGGGGTGAGCAGAATGCCCGCCAAGCCATTCTTCACGATTTCACCGATGAGAGAAATTGGCATACTCTGGCACACATCAAGAAATTGCTCGGGGATGGCGAGGGCATGTATCGCGTCCTCAACGAAGTTTTTACTATTCTCGGTCGTGAGGCGAAAAATCTTGAACAATTGGAACAGGTGAACATGTTAGATGTCGGAGTTGAGTTATTGGCCGCCTCCCTGACCGCCGACCCCCTCGATGCAGACCATTGGTGGGAGATTGGGCAGTCCGGTGACATGGTTGGTTATCTCGAAGATTTTTCCGCCCGCTGCAGGCACCTGGACTTTCGCGACCAACGCGCCAACATCATCTTTGGTCGGCGCTTGAAAAGAATCTTGAAATCAGGCCGAGATGACCTGTTTATAGAATTGGTTCAACATCTGTTGGCACACCGTCCCGGCAATCATGAATTGTGGCTTGAGCTGGGTAGATTACACGAGAAGAGGAGTGAATGGGAAGGGGCCTGGTTGTGCTATGACCACGTGCAACAACTACTACCTCATTCCCCGGTTCGTGATTCATTCAGAGAGAGATTGATACAGCGGATGGATGGTGAGTGGAAAAGTCCAGGTCTGGACACCAGAAGTGAATTCCTGCTCAGGATGCAGGTATTGGCCGAGTCTGCCTCAGGTGAAGATACAGAGCCGGTCAGCGAAGTGGAGTTAGGTGCTGATGGAGCCGATGCTGAGATTGGCCTTGCGAAGGTCGATGTAGATGAATTGGAATTACAGGATCTTCTTTCTACCGAGGATTACGCCGCGGCATTCTTCCTCGCCAGAAGACTCGTTGCCACCGGTGAAGGGTGGGCTGCTCCTTATCTTGAGCAAGCACGTGATGGTCTGCAAATTGACGAAGATTAATCGCTTGAATCCACATCGGACAATGTCATCATCGAAGTTAGGCGGTGCTGCCATATGGAACTTTCATCGCCATCTACCACCTGCATTATTGCCGCTATGAGAAAGGCATCATCAAGTGCCTCGGGGGATTTGAACAAGTCGCTGAGTTCAGTGATTTCACCGAGAATCAATGCTGCCGAAAGCAATCCCATCAAATCCTGACGGGAATCACCACCTACTTCGCCGTCCCATAATTCCAGACAACGATGAAATACCGAACTATATTCCTCAGTGGTCACCGACGGTTCGGTTGAATCTTCTCCCGCGGCACGAGGTGTAGCCTGTTCGACCTGTGATTTCATTCCCTGGGCATCGTCGTCGAGTGACTCGGCACCGATGGCGAGAAATGTCGTTCCACCAGCCCATGCCAAATCGGCCAGTCCGGATTCATCGGCCAGGGTGAAGGCGACCCATGAATGCCGCAACGCCGCATCATATTGGCCCAACTGAGCGTATAATTGCGCCGCGCCATAGCGAGAAAATGCAATGGTTTCCGCAACATGCTCACCGTCTCGGGGTATTTCGGAATACACCTGTAACGCCATCAGTGGCTCGTCTACCAATACGTGGAAAGCGGCTTTATTCAGCAGCGAAACATCGTGGTCTCGCCCGGCCTTTGATACCGACTTCAATCGAGTTTCAGCCCAGGTCAGATCATCTCGTGCCGCCTCGAGCTCACCGCATTCAATCTGTGCCAATCCCCGCTCCATACGCAGCCGACCCTCTAAGGATAGATTGCGTGATTCGGGATTTCTTGCCAGTTCCAATGCCGAATTTACCTGTAGCAGTAATTCATTCGCCTCGACCCCATCCAGACGGCTCCTGGTAATCGCCAGAGTTGCCGCTTCCACCCGATCCAGTTCCGCCTCCAGCAGGCGTAGTAATTCATCCTCTCCGCTGGCGAATGCCTGCTCGCAGTGCGCCAGCCAAGACTCACCCCAACCATCCTCGTCGCGCCACTTGCACAACTGCCCCATGGACACTGGTCTATCAGCACTCCAACGGCCAATCAGCACGGTGGTCGATTTCCTCATTTCAATCCGTCCGCACAACCCCTGATAATGAGTGGATGAAAGCTGACTCGGCGGCGATTCGGTCGGTTTCTCCCGACCACCCCGCAGCACCGTCATGGCCGCCACCTTCACCACCTAGTTTTTCGGCTAGACCTGCCATGATCTCACCTAGGTGGACGCCGCTTGAAGTCGCATTTCTCGTCGCTCTGGCGGATAGCCGTGTAACCCCGTCACGGTGGCGTGAGACCAGTGCGATCTCAGCACCAGCGACGAGTAGGACCTTGCCCATCCGTCCCTCGGAGGTACTCACATTTGTGTGCATCAATTGCCATGTTCCTGCGGTCGAGTGTTTCACACGTGATAATCCAGCCGCCAGCGCACCACGGTCAGAATCGGTCAAATCATCCCTCTCTATCAGTTCAACAAAACTGGCGTAGTCTATTTCACCGCCTTCGAGCATTTTTGCACCATCTCGCAGAGCCGGTCCATCAGCATGACGAAATCTCCCCGTATCGGTTATCAATCCCGCGAGTAAGAGCCTCCTGACAGGACCGGAAAGGGCTGAGGGGCAATATTCCTGCAGATATGCAAAGATGATTTGCGTCGTCGACCGCATATCCCAGCGAATTTCCAAATCCGACTTATCTAGATTCCAGCCACTGGTCGAATGATGGTCGATGACACATATTGGAATGCCGCTGGGCAACTCAATACCCAGTTGTCCCGGAGATGCCGCATCGACACAAATCACTCCTCCTAGTTTACGCGGTAATGTCGGCCTTTTTTTGTCGATATATCGAAACGGGGCATCGAGTTCTTCGGCGACTCGCTTCGCCACTTTATCCCGATGTAGTCCACAGGCCATGCCATTCGGTATTGCCGCGGCGAGGGCGATCGCCGAACCGACGGTGTCCATATCGCCGTTTTCCCCACATAATATGGGAACTGCGCCTGCGGCACTGACTTTTTTTATCCAGGCATCCAGTGCTGCCAAGTCATCTTGCCGCTCGGCATTCATTACTTACCCTCGAACTCTTTTGCCAACTTTTCATAGTTCTGGCGCAATTCACTATCACGCTTGGACAATTGGGAAAGTGCCTTAGAGATCTTGTCTTTACTCGACTTCAATTCAACCAGCAGCGATTCTCGGTCGGCTACTTCGGCAAGAATCACTCCCGATTGCCGATATAGACCCATCTGTGCATCTTGGTTCGTCACCAGTTCGATGGTCGATTCCAGTTCACTCTCTTGGCTCCTCAGGGTAGCGGATTGTTGAGCCACAATTTGTAGCTCCTGGACCAACATCTGAAATTTCTGTTGCTCGACCATCCGCTCACCATACCCTCTCACTTACCGGTACTTGATGAACCCTTGGCGAGATGCGATAGTACCGACGCGGCAGCCTCTAGTGAACGCATTCTGGTATTCCAGAATGCACGGAGATTGCGCGCCGTGCTCTCATTCAAACAGACCGAATAGCCACCGCTCCCATCCGGTCCATCAACCTCAACTTCACTAGATAGGCTAGCTATCAACGACTCGATTTGAGGATGGTTGAGAATGAGGGTTGCTCGCCAGGCCAGAGGGCCAGCAGAGGTCAGGGGAATCACTCCTCTTCGTCTTCTGCTTCAGCGAGTGAACGCTCATATTCAAGTGCCGCTTGACTGGCGATGTAAGCCATATCGGCAGAGGTGGCACCCGAAACCGCCCGTCGGGCGATACGGTGGTTCGCATCGCTGGCACGGGTGAATGGTTCCCATGCTCCTCCGGCAAAGGTGTGGTCACACTTTCCACATGACCAGATGCCGGCGGAAACGCGGGTTACCTTTTGGTAATGACAAACCGGGCAGGTGTACTTCTTGTTCTTCTTGCGTAGAACCTTGCCGGCGTTACTGCGTACGCTTACACCATATCTGGCGCCGAATCTAGCGGTGATGCCGGTTTTGCTCGTCCTCTTGCTCATTCTTATTCCACCTTTGAGTCTACCAGTTCACGGAGTTCGCCACATCGAGTCGCACACACATCGAGTATTTCGGATAATTCCGCCGCGGTGAATGTACCCTTTAACCCCTTCTGCATCGAATGCATATTACCGTTATCACCCAGGGTGATTGATAATCTCTCAGCGCCACCGAGTTCCTCCTCCTCATCAGCATCGTAAACATAACGACCGCCGACCCGGGTGAAGGTACAGATGATGGGGGTCAGAGCGACCGCCAATTTGTAATCCTCGCCGACGTCATATCGTGCCGCAGGCACGGTGGCATTCCGTAGCGCGGCTATTGCCGCCAGTCCGGCAGCATCGAAGATATTGCCACAGTCGGAGATCACGTGAATGTCGATTATGACCATCCACGCACTCTCACCAGGGACTATACACAGGGCATCCATATCGATGCATCCACTCTCACGGATGCCTCGGTCGACAACTCGTCCGAGTTCAATGGATTCAGGACTTGGTGGCCCTGGTTCGTATTTGCGGTGAGCGACTGGGCGAAGTTCAGCACCACACATCAGAGAACCGCTGGTCGGGCGGTCGGAATATGGCTCTCGGAGTTCAAATTTCACTCCGACATAAACGATGGTATCCCCCCATACAACCTTAGCCGATCCGTCGGCATTGTACAGACAATCGACCTCTAGTTCAATCTCGCGTCCCTGCCATTGTCCGCGACCGGAAATACGCTCATCATCCGCAGCCAGATTAGCGAGGTGCTGTCGTAGCAATTGTGGTACGACTTGACTTGCCATCACTCATCACCTCCCTCATAGCGGGCGCGCAATGCCGCTTCCATGATGTCGTGCATCTCGGCTGCGGCGGCGAAGTTGTAATCCATGGCCTGTTGTAATTCTTCCATCGACAGGTCACCGTCCATCTGCATGAAAGCGATTTCACCGGTGGTCGGCATGATTCCCATCGGCAGGTCGGCCTGACCATAATTATCCTCGGCCTTGTCCAAATCCAGAACCACGGTATCCTCGACCTTACCACTGGCAACGCCGACTATCATGCCTCGCATCGGAATTCCAGCATCGGCCAGAGCAACCGATGCGGCGGTCAGTCCAGCACATCGTGTGCCGGCTTCAGCGGATAGGATTTCAATCTCGATGCGTATCTTTGAGCGTGGATAACGCTCGACCATCACCGTCGAGGCGAAAGCCTCGGCAGTGACCTTGCTGATTTCTCGACTGCGACGATTGAATCCGGGACGGATGCGGTCGGAAGTCGAGAATGGAGCCATGTTGTAGCGGACATCGATGACCGCTTGGTCCTGTAACTGTATTTTTCGTGGGTGGGCTTCCATCGGTCCGTAAACCGCACAGACCACCTCATTCAAACCGTGCTTGACCCAGGCCGAGCCATCGGCTGCAGGAATAACTCCTGCCTTGATCTCGATCGGACGAGATTCATCGATTGAACGGCCATCCAGGCGGCTACCGTCATCGTTGAGAAGTTTGACATCACCATATCCTCCCATCAGGCCTCACCCCCGGCCAGACACGCCGCGAGACGTGATTCCAAACCGGATCGATGTCCGGTCCTTGTGATCATGTCGATAGCCTTCACCGCCATACGAATCCCAGCGGCATCACCATCTATCCATACCCTTCCGTTCTCGGCTACTATGATGCGGCAATCGCTCGCTTCTTTGATGCTCTGAATAGTGGCGCCATTCTCACCGCGCAGGTTAGGAATCTGTTGTACCGGGATGCTGACTATGCGGCCATCGGATATCTTACGCAGGCCAACACCTTTCATGGTGCAGACCACACTGTGCGACTCATCGACCTCTTGGGCTCGGGCAAGTACGGCCTCGCCGACATCCATATGGTTGCGGGCATCGCCGAACTCGACCTTCCAAGGTGCCAGCGACATAGGCAATAGGGCGTTGAATGGACCGGCTACATCGAGAAACCACAGATTGCTCAGCACTGCTTCGACATATCCGATCACCAAATCACCGGAACGCGGCATGTAGGTTGCATTTATCGGCTGTACATGCAAGGTTCCATCGTTGTTGTTCAGGGTTCCCAATAGGGTGGCTATATGCCCGTCTGTGCTCTTGATGATACCACAGCCGGGATTCAGGTTGGCATGGTCTGAAATGACCTCACCAGGAATTACCAGGCGCGGCTCGGCGCCTTTCTGATTTCCTTTCATTTATGTTTCCTCAGCGGCGCCGACCCGACACCCCTTCATAAGGCAACCCCCCTGCCCATGGGGCAGTGTATCACAATTCTTTCACTACCAGTTCGGAGTCACGCTTGGCAACCCTGCCAATCATATCCGCCTTCAGCGCCGCAGGTATCTCAACCACACAGGCCCAATCACCATTGGATAACCATTCCTCTTTCTGCTTATATTCACGCAATAATTGGCTCACTGAGCCATAGCTCTTGCCAGTTATTCGGAATGCGAGGCGACAGGTCTCAAAGGATAATGGAATCAACGGCCGTAGAATATCAATCACCTCCTTGATCTGAGAATCCACTGACTTGAATGGGTCGACGGAATAACGAGATTCATCCAAGGCTAATTCAATGCGCTGGTGGGGATGAGGCAACTTTGTCTTCGGGTCGACCGCGTTCGAAGCCACATGGTGAATAATTGCCTGGCGTTTGCTATCGACGAACGCTTTGCGTTGGTTGGTGGTCAGTTGAATCGAACCCTTCTCGAGAATCATCTTGGTGATCACCATCAGGTCTTGGGAGCCAAAGGTGTTGTCTATTGCCTCTGCGGTCGGCCTCTCGCCATCCTTGGCATCATGGAATACATCTTCAATCGCCAATAAATCACCGAGTTCAACATTTTCGGGATTGCTTTTCCAATCATCGACCAAGTCGGGGTCGACCAAAATCTCGTAGCGTTTGCCACCACGTTCCATTCTCGCTAATACCGCATCGTCTAGACTTACCAATATCTCCGCTCCCTCATCTCAAACAGGCCAGAGATAAGGCACCCTATGTGCTTGACGCTCGGGCGTTCACTCTAACTACGGTCATGAGAGCGAGGGGGACCGGCCATTAAGAAGCAGTACGTATGTCTCCCGCACGAGACTTTAACCCATTATCGCGTTTTTCGGGATTCCTACCTCAGGAATATTGCTTCTTACTGTACTTCGCACTTCATCGCCACTCTGCGACTCGGAATTACTCACCATCCGGTTCAGAAGTTCGGTGACGTCTGGCCTTCGGATGAATGGTTGGCCTGGGTTGGCAATGAATCTACGCGTTGCCCGGGCAAGCGAGTCACAAACGCTCATCTGAAACTATCTTTTCCGTATTGTTGAATCCGGATACCGAAATGCTTCCAGCGTAGTGTCCTCTTCGCTTTGCTCTCGCGATGCTTGAGCTCTGAATATTACTGTCCACGAATAATGGTGAAGGGTACGAACGCTCAATCAGTGTCATCTTCAAGTGGCTTTAATTTGTCGATGTGGGCGATGACTTCAGCTCTAGTAAGGCCACGATACCCATCACTATCGATGATGGAGATTTCAATAGCCTTGCGGTTCAATGCCGCATCGAGGCTGTTGCGAAGAGCTTCAAGACCGAGTTTCACCCCTGCATTCAAGGTCATCCCGGCCTTCCAGTGATCCTCAAAGTATTCTACCACCGTCGTCCTTCCGGTGCCGATTGCACCGGCGTGGTATGATTGGTAAGCACCGGATGGGTCGGTCTCAAACAGGTGAATCTCACCATCTTCCACACCCCCGATCAACAATGCGGTACCATATGGTCTAGCGCCTCCATACTGGGTGAAAGACTGCTTGAAATCACAGATTTTCTTAGCCAAAGTATCTACCGGAATCGGTGCTGCATAGGTGATTCGATTGATTTGGCACTCGACTCGTGCTCGATCCACCAGTTGTCTGGCATCGGCGACCAAGCCCGAGGTTGCAAAACCGATGTGATCATCGATTTTGAACATCTTCTCTATGCTTTCGGGTAGTATCAGGCGACTGGCAATCCTCTTATCACAGATGAGAATGACGCCATCACGGAATTTAAGGCCGGCAGTGGTGGTACCTCGCTTGACCGATTCACGGGCGTATTCGACTTGGAAAAGACGTCCGTCTGGGCTGAACATGGTAATGCTGTGGTCGTATCCTCTTCCGCTCGGTTGCACATCAATCCCTCGATGTACCGTTCCTGCGATGGGGTCTTATCAATCTATGTGGAGAGTCTGTAGATTGAAAGGATAAGCAAGCATTTCATGGTGCGGCCGACTGGGATGGACAATGCGTGTACTGATTCTGTCCTCAGGTGGTAAGGACTCGTCTCTGGCTTCGTGGTGGGCTATGTGTCGCGGCTGGGAGGTGGTGGCACTTGTCACCGTTTCGATATCTGGTGAAGACTCGTTGATGTTCCAACTACAAGGAACAGATGTGGCACAATTGCAGGCCGAAGCGCAGGGGGTTGGCTGGATACGGATTGAGGTTTCTGGGGTTCCGGAGCAGGAGATTGATGAACTCGAGCAGGCTCTACGACCAATTATTTCTGGACGACAGGGTGTCGCCCTGATAGCTGGCGGGAATGAAAACACCGGTGCGATTGACGCGATTGTCAGCGGCGCTTTGGCCAGCGAATATCAGCGTCGACGTATCGAGAGAATGGCCGAGCGCTTGGGAATTATCTCCTACACTCCACTTTGGCACCATGAACCTACCTCGCACATGCAGAAATTGATTGATAACGGCTTTCAAATAATGATTATCTCGGTCTCTGCAGATGGCCTGACAGAGGAATGGTTAGGGCTGGTACTGGATGAACAATCCTTGCACAGGCTTGAATCCTTGGCATTGAAATATAGATTCTCAGTAGATGGAGAAGGAGGGGAATACGAAACCATTGTCATCGCCGGACCACAGATGAATCGGCGCATTGAAATCTCCGGCCACCCGGTTTGGCATGGAGGTCGCGGCGAATTCCAAATCACTTCGGCAGAGTTGCGGTGACCTCGGATTTGAATTCCCAGAACCGGTGAGTGAGAGGAGTTTCACCAGTGCTGGCAGTGTGCGATGGCTGGGTGATATTCCCGAAAGCATGATGTTTGATGGACGGTGGCCTACAACCGAGGGGGGGGGGATTCGTGCGCTTCTGTCCATTGGACTACCGCTATGGCTGTGATGATGTCAAAATCATCTGGTCGGAAGGGGG
>JAPOGE010000047.1 GCA_028283345.1 Candidatus Poseidoniales archaeon | reverse complement strand
GAACTGGATATTCTGATAATGCGCATAAACAATGCCGCCGCCGCCGCCGCCGCCAGCGCCGATGATGGCGCCGATGCGGACATCGATGCGGACACCGACGAGGAAGAGTAGTCTTCTCTTTGATTGGCGAGGCCGATGGCGGCTAACTCATATTGAGTGACCGCTTTCACATCTTCGGGTGGTCTTGTGCGGATAGGTATCGTCGGCAAACCGAACGTCGGCAAATCGACCTTTTTCTCGGCAGCCACCTTGGCAGATGTCGACATCGCCAACTATCCGTTCTGTACTATCGAGGCAAACGTAGGTGTTGCATTTCTTCCAGCGCCCACACCCTGCCCGTGCGTTGAAATCCGCGCCCAGCGAGAAGCGGAGGGACGGCTTGAGCCAGTCACCGATGACGATCCCAGAGGTGGAAGTCTGTGCATTCCCAATACCGGCTCCTGCACCGGTCATATCCGGCTGGTGCCGACATTCTTGGTCGATGTCGCCGGCTTGGTTCCCGGGGCCCACGAAGGTAGGGGACGGGGAAATGCCTTTCTTTCCGACCTCGCTTCCTGCGATGCCCTGATTCAGGTCATCGATGCTGCCGGCACGACTGATATCGAGGGTAACCCCATAGGTGTGGGAGAAGACGAAGAAGAGGTTGCTCAGGCGATGGTTGAGGAATATGATTTTCTCATCACCGAAATAGCTGCGTGGATTCAGGGAATCATCGAAGAGGGCTGGCAGCGCGGGGTGCGGCATGTTCAGGCTGAAGGTGACAAGGAATTGGGTGAATACCTGCACGAACGATTGACCGGTATCGGCTCGACTCCGACAAAAATCTCCCGAGCCCTAGAAGGATTCAAGGCGCAAAATAACCATGAAAGTCCACCTTGGGAATGGGATGATACACTCAAGCATGAACTTGCTCGCCACCTACGGTCGGCGATATTTCCGATTCACATCGCCGCCAACAAGGCTGAAATCGCCCCGGGCAGGACCTGGTCGAAACTTGCCGACAAAATCACCGCCGATGGCGGATTACTCGTCCCCTGCTATGCTGATGGTGAACTGGCCCTGTGCAAGGCGAGAAAGGCCGGATTGCTCAATTATATTCCCGGTGATGCAGATTTCACCATCGCCGATGGGGCGCAATTGACGCCACCACAACAGGCTGGGCTCGACCATCTGGGTCGCAAACTACAGGATTTGGGCGGCACCGGTGTGGCGAAACTGATTTCCCAAGTTCTCTACGATGCCTTAGACCATATTGTCACCTACCCGGTGCAGGATGAATCTGGTTGGACCGATGGTGAGGGCAAGGTCCTCCCCGATGCCCTGGTGGTGCCCAATAACACCACAGCCAAGGAATTGGCCTATGCGGTGCATACCGACCTCGCTGATGGTTTCATCAAAGCGGTCGACTGCCGGTCGAAGCGGGTCATCGGTGCCGACCACGAACTCAGTGATGGTGACGTGGTGAAGATCCACGCCAGATCCTAACCCCCATCAACCCCTGCTGGATTAGTGAAAATACAGAGGAGGAATAAAATGGCGCGACAAACGGAGGTCGACGCCCGACCGCTAAATCCTCTGTTGTGGCCGTGGCAAGATGAAGAGCATACCAATCTGGCCCTCAAACCTTGGCTGATAACTCGAGGTTTCACATTTTCTTTCCTTGCTGTCAGTTGGTTGTCAATCGCCATTCTAGGATTCGGCTCAAGTTGGAATTGTAGTGAATCATGGCAGAATGAACTGATATGTAGTGCCGCCATCTATGCCAACAACATCTTCACCGAGCCTCAGGCTTTCATCCTCAGTTGGTTCACCGGAGTATGGTTCAGCAATGGCCTCGTTCACATCATCTTCGTCATCTGTGGTTTCGTCATCTTCGTGCAGAGTTACGAGCGCAGAATGGGTACCAAGAACACCGTTTTCCTATTCTTCACAGGAACCGCTGTGGCCTCGACAATTGTTGCGGTGGGGATTAACTACGGCTATGCCGGATACCCTTCAAATGAACTTTTCATCACCGGAATGAGTCGCAACTGGATGGGTGGCTCGGTAGGGATGTTCACCATCATCGGTGCGTTGTCACACTGCTCCCGTCGACCCTTGGTTCTACTCGTTCCGGTAATACTGTTTGAGATATGGAATGGCCAGGCCAACATCAGCCTGCTCACCAGTTCAGCGCACATGGTGGCCATCACCTATGGCTATGCCGTGGGCTATTATTTGGAACGAAGTACAACTGACCAAAGGGGTAGTGAGAAAATCGACCACGGTTGAGTTGTTCAGTGGCCGGGAGGTCGGGCATAGTCTGCAGAAAGGCGCGCCAGTTTTGCCTGATAGGCAGCACTGCTGAGAACGAACCATGGAATCAGGGCGAGGGTTGCCAATCCCAGTAGGACTGCCGATGCCAGACCCCAGACGGCGATGCCGGAAAGCACGGTAATCCATGCCGACCACAGTAGAATGACCCAGAGGAAGGGACTGTAACGGCGGGCGAGCAGGGTCATTCGCGCCGTCGCGGTGCTGGCATCGTAGAGAATCGGGACTTCCTCAGCCTCGACGAATTTGTGCTCGATGCCACAACGCACGCAGACATCCTTGCGCGGCCCGACTCCGTGGATGAAATTTTCACGGGGGTAGATTCCCCCGCACAATCTGCACGCTGGCATACTTTCCCTCAACCCCTTCCAGCGGTAATCCGCACTTCAACCATGCGCTAGCCGAGGTTGGAGGTCGATGCTGGTGGAGATGAATGCCAAGAGAAGTTTACCTCCGAATTCACTGCCGCAGGACTCGGGGTGGAACTGTAGCGAATGCAGCGGATGGAGCGGGTGTGAGAAGGCCATCGGCAAAGTACCACTGTCATCCCATGCGTTGATCTCCAACTCGCTTTCATCCGGTCGGATGACAAGGCTGTTGTATCGCACCATCGCCAGCGGATTGGGAAGGGAGGAGAAAATCCCACTACCATCATGGTGAATCTCGACCGCAACCCCATGCACCGCGCCGAGTGGGCTTTCGACCAATTCCAGACCTGCGGCCATTCCGATCGCCTGATGTCCAAGACAGATTCCGAGCACTGGGATCTTGAGCGAATTACCATCCAGCAGGTCACCCGAAAGCGCTGATTCTGCGATGTGTTGACTCAATTTCGAGTTCGACGGTCGCCCCGGACCGGGCCCGATGATGATGTGAGTGGCTGCAGTGGTACGAATGATATTGTCTAATTCTTCTTTAGCAGTGCTGAGTCCACATACATGGATGACGTGAGCGCCGAGACCGGCGCAGGCGTGGATGATATTCCAGGCGAAGGAATCCAGGTTATCGATGAACAGGATTCTCGCCCGGCCGTCGCCGGCAACTTTGTCGCCTGAGGGTAGTGGCCAGCGGGAAATGGTACCGATACCGCTGGTCATCATCAGTGGGTGCTTACGCAGAGGTTGCGGGAAAATGGCAATTTCTCCGCTTGGTAGTTCGCTATGAGAATCCGGTGCCAACCATCCGGCGGCGCGACGTAGGGCTGCTGCCTTCCACTTCGCCTCCTCGACCTCGGCTGTGGGGTTGGAACCGATTACCAGACCTCCCCCGGCCTGTACCACAGCCTGCCAACCATTCTGGTCTTCTCTTGCCTCAAGGGTGCGAATCAGGATATTCCATGCACTCTTGCCACAGCGTGCATCGATATGGCCGATGGAGCCACTCCAGAAAGAGCGCGGTTTTCGCTCCAGCAGGTCGATTGCCGCACAGGTGACGGTCTTCGGGCAACCGATGATCGAGCCGCCGGGAAACATTGCCTGCAAGGCTGACCAGACATCGGCCCCGTCTTGAATCTCGCCTCTTACCTCGCTGACAAGATGCTGTACCTGAGCATAGGCCTCGACCTGGAAGTGACTCTGTTCAACGCTTCCCGCCTTGGCTACCAGAGCGATATCGTTACGTTCCAAGTCGACCAACATGTGGTGCTCAGCCAATTCCTTCTCATCATTGAGTAATTCCTGCCGCAATCTCAGTTCACTGACGGCATCGCCACCGCGTGGTCTGGTTCCCTTTATCGGTCTGGTCACTAGAAAACCTTCATCGCTTGACAACAGCAGTTCGGGAGAGGAGGAACACAGCGCCAGCCGCAGGTCCGGACAATTCAACCAAGCCGAGAATGGCGCCGGGTTATCGCCGGCCAGTCTCAGCATCACCTGCCACGGGTGTTCAGCCAGTTCTCCCGACCAGGTTCGACCGAAATTCAATTGGTATAACTGGCCTGCAATAATCGCTTTCTGCACCTGCCTGACTATCTCTGCATGCTGTTGGTCGGTATGACTGCTGACCTCACCTTCGACCTTCGGAGCTGGGCCTGTTTCGGTTAATTCCAGCGTCGGCTTGGAATCGAGCAATGCCGCTACCTCATCACCCCAATCATCTCCCTCCATGGTTAACAGGTGCAGGGTCGATGCCGCCCGGTCGTGAATCAGCCAGCGGTCGGCGCGCCACAATATGGCTAGTGCCGCATTCTCTTTCGGCGGGTGGCGCAGGCGCCAGGGTTGGGTCCATTGCACCAGGTCATATGCCAAAGCACCAGCGAAGGCACCCGGCAGTACTGGCAGTTTTTTCAACTGCCCGACATCATCCTCAAGAGGATATGTACAGGACTCCAGAGTACGCAATGCGGCACCCAAGGTGGTGCCGATATGCGATGCTGAGTACTGCCATTCAGCGCCATTCCAGCGCTCAATCTCCAAGCGCAGGGGCGCTGGGTCAGGGCCGAGTTGTGGCTTACCCGACAGCGGACTGCCACCATCGAGTTCGCCGGCCGGCAACATGTCGCGGCGCGGTTGGCGCCCCACTGCCCGCATGGTCGGCGGCCCCATCAACAACGAATATTCAGCCAATTCACTGGTCGGACCGCCCGATAATTCAAGCAATTCATCGGGCGAACCCCAGAGATTCCCATCCCCGAGCAATTCGTTGCGACGTAATTCCTCGACCAGTGCCAGCATCACTCGCTCATCACGGGACTGCGGCCAGGTTCGGTGGACGATGCTCATTCGACCACCTCGACCCAGCGCTCAAATGTAGCCCAGCCCGCATCTTCTATGGCCTGTAGGAAAAGCGGTTGAAGGATGGAATCTCCATTACCGACTTCTTCCCCATCCAGAATGGCGAGTCGCACTGCCGCTACCCCTGAGCCGACCAAGACCACCTCCCGAGAGCGTGCCAACATGGTTGCGGTAAGCCTGCCATGCTGAAGCGGAATGCCAGCTGCCTCAAGGGTTGGCAGCAGGAATTCGACCGTGGTCGAATGCACCCCTCCCAGTTTGGGGTCGCTGACCCAGGCGATGCCGTCGGCATCGAGCAGAATCGGGGTGGCGCGGTCACCATCGATGACCGCGCCATCATGTACCAATAGTGCGACATCAGCACCGACTTCTCGCGCCGCATCACCGGCCTCAAGGTAAGCCTGCCAATCGGCGTGCTTGAGGCCTTGTAACTCGGCTGAATAGCGTGGTGCGGGGTGACATATTCCGGTGACCTCATTCTCGATCCTATGGCATTGCCGTCCGACCAGCCCGACCACACCGTTCTCGTTGACCTCGACCCGTAGAAGTGCCTGTGGCTGTAAGGTCGGTGGTCGTCGGCTCGGCTCATTCTCACTTCCTTCATCCGCCGGTTGACCCACCGGCGCATCCTCTCCACTCAGGGTATTGAGGGCGGCTCGCAACTGCTCGGCAAAGTCGTCGGGCCACGCCAATCCCAATTTGTTGATGTGTTCGCGCAGTCTCTTCATGTGAAGTTCCGGCGAGCGCACTCGCCTCCCACCATCCCACGGCAGAGTGGTGAACGCCGCTGAGCGCGGCGAGCGAGAAGTTCCGGTCCCGTCCTCCTGCACCATGGCAACCACGCGTGTCACAGCAGGTCGTCGAGGAAAGAGGTATCGATACCACCCGATTGCTGTTGTGGTTCAACCTCCTGCTGTTGTGGAAGTTGTACCTGCGGTTGCTGTGAGAACTGTCCCTGCGATTGTGGAGGGATGTCCGGGGCCGCCTTCTGTTGGATATCTGCAGCCGCGGAGAACACTCCAGCAGCCATCTCAGGAGGGGGTGTCAAGGGTGTTTGCCCGGAGACCTGTGCTCCTTGTCGAGCCAGAGGGTCGAGGTCTGAATCCCAGCCACTATCGCCGATTCCCCAGGTTGATTCCTGCAATTCCCACATCGCATTGCGGCGTCCACCCTTGCCGCGAACCAACATCACCATGACCATGAGAATGGCCAATAGCAGGATGATGATGAGCATATTTGTCGGCTCTAATATTTCATCGAAGAAGCTCCTATCATCGGTGGTGGTGGTCTCGCCACCGCCACTTGAACCGTCACCTGAGTCACTGTAAGCGGCGACTATGATGGGAGAGATCTCGTGTCGGTAGGTCAGATCATCGACCGCTGATATGCCGATCCACCAGGAAGAAGAATTATCGAGTCCGGTAAATGCTTGATTCGAGATACGGAAAGAATTCTCATTATTCTCCATTCCGACCATCGTCGCATCGATCACATCCCCGCTCTCAGCAAATGAATTATCGCCGATCCAGATGCGGTAGGACTCTACTCTGGTGTCGGTGCTGTGCAGCCAAGTGACGAGTATGGACCCTCCTTCCTCATCCCATTCACCCTTCACCCCAAGGATGTCCGGCAAGGTGGCCCCGGGGTCGGAGATGCCGTTGTCGGTTGCACTTTCAGTGACGGTCAACAAACCATCGAGGTGGACATTGCCATTGGTATCGTAGGCGACCACGGCGACGGTTATCGGGACATTCGGTAATATCGGGTCGCCCAGCAAAAGTGAGTCTAGAACAATGGGCTGCTCATGGCTTCGGCTCAAGGTCTTCAGAGGAGTCATCGGGCCATTGCCGGCCTGACCGACGCTGGAGAATGGGCTGGTAGAGGCGTAAATCTCGTAATAATCCAGGTCTGAGGCGGTGGATAATCCGAATTTCAGCAATAGTCTGGTACCATCGTCGAGCGGGAAGTCGTAGACCTCCAGGTCTCTGATTAACGCTGGTGCATCATCATCATGTGAATTATCGACCGGGGTGACCTCAGCTGTCACCAGTTCGGTCATTTCGACATTGCCTTTGATATCGTGCACGGTGACGGTGACGTTGATGGTGACATCCGGTCGGATATCACCGACATAACCCATCTCGGGGCCATCTCCACCCAAGGCTGACTGGTATAGGGAATTATGGAGGGTGACTTCAATCGGTGCCGTCTCATCGATAATCCATTGTTTATCTAGTCTCAGACAGGCGCAGGCGCTGGCATCGGGCCCGAAGTCGGACCATGCCTGCTCGAGATTACTCATATCGAATTCGCCGGCCCAGATGATGTAGTAGGCGAAGTCATCGGCATTGCTCGGGGTCCAGCGAACATCGACCGCAGTTCCATCATCGTCGGGATGGTCCCAGGCCTCGATACTGCCGATTCGATTCGGTGCGGTATTTGAATCGAACAGGTTGCGGAATGGGGTGGCGGTGACAATGTTGACATTGCCCTTGTCCTCGTTGAGCCAATCATCGCTGGCGACGACTCCGATCCAGTAGGGTTGACCATCGGTCAATGGAATCCCATTGTAGATGCTGATTGTGGTGCCGTTCACCGAGCAGTCGGGAATGACCTCGACGGCAATGAAATCATCGACATTTTCTGGAACGCCATTGTCATTGATGGGATAATTGCTGTTTACTTCCAGCACGTAAATCGTGTAGAATGCACAATCCTCGGCGATTGAGATATCCCATCCGACCTCGATTCTTCCGCCCTCATCGGGGTCGATATCCTCGGCCCATACACCGTTTATCTTTGGCGGCGGCACCCCATCGTTCAAACCGCCGGTCGGAACCACCGGGCCGATGATCAGTGCATCGCTGAGATTCTCTTGCCCGGCCAGGTCATCGCAGGTCAGGGCGAGCCAGTAAGGGATTCCTGCCGGCAGGTCGATTATGGTCGTATTGCCGGCATCCGGAGTTACCGTCGAATGTAGAGGTAGGGCGACGGCGTCGGTGACCATAGAGGTCGAATAGTAGATATTGGTCGCCGCCAGATCGAGTGCAGTACAGCGTTCCCATTCGACATATAATTCTCCGATATCACCACCTTCGTTGGGCTCGGCACTTCCCCATCCGGGGGGTAATGGCACTTCGTCAGAAGATGTCGCGGCACCGAATGGCTCACTCGGGGTGCCATATATCCCACCGTCGTATTCGACCGCGACGATGGCCCAGTAATCACTGCCATCCACCAGTGCAACCCCGCCGGCAGTAGACACTTCGGTCTGGGTTCTACTGTTCAGTTTGCTGACCGAAGCATCAGGTGTCATCACCGCCAATTCGCCAGATGTGGTCGGAGCATCGGTCCATGCACCCTCGTGCAGGTAGACCACATAGCGAGAGAAGGAATCGTCGATGACCAGACTCCAATTGGCGATCAGTACCCCGCCGCCATCGTCAGGACGGTCCCACAAGTCCACCATCTCGACCGGGGTTTCCGTTCGCATCCAATCATAGGTGATTCGAGCATATATCGAGCCGTTTTCCGGGCTCTGCAGTCGCAGGAGAACCTGACGACTGCCATTGACCAGAGCACCCCCGTCAATCGCCTTCTGTAAGTTACTCTGCAGGGTCGGATTGGTTTGGTTGAGGTCCCAGGCACCCGAGTAGGTCAGGCCATAACTCTTGACCCATGTTGCCGCACCGTCGACCGGACTGGAGAGTACCAGACTGGCACCTTGCATCAGCATTCCACCAGGGCCAGCAACCCCAGCCATCGCATCGAGGGTGACCGGGTTCGTTGCGTCGATGAAGGTGATCATCTGTCCTGGGTGGGTTGAATCGGTGACATCGGCGTAGATACCCCCGAAACCGACATTGAGTGGCTCGGCTCGGCGCAGAACAAACATCTCACGCTGGGTGAAGGTCGGAGCCGGCTCCCATCCGAGCAGCCCATAGGTCGAGGAGACCATCCACAATCCTGCACTGGAGATGCTGACCGCAAGCGCGCCCTCGGCCGGATATTGGTCGAGAATGCTGTGCAAGTTGCTGCCGACTTCAATTCTCGCTCCACCCATGTTACCGGTGACCAGGAGGTCAACTCCGTCGCTATCCATATCAAAGATTGGCCACGAAGGGAATTGCCAGATTGCCGCCCCATCCTCAAACTGGTTGCTGGTGGCGTTCCAGTGGGTCAGGGGTTCGCCGACGGTGGCGATGTGTACTCCCCACCAATCGGTGGCGACCGCGGTAACGGTGTTGTGAGGTATCTGGTCGGGTCGATGGGTATTGATCTGCATCGGGCTCGAACTCGAGGGAAGGGTGATTTCACTCACGCCCGGTCGGGTACTTCCAGCGCCATTATGGGCGGCGAAGATTGTGTAAAGGTTGGAGCCTGCAGGATAGGGGTACATCGCAGTCGCAACGGTGTTATCTCCGACCAAACCGTCACTTCGGTCAATGGTTGCAAGAGCGGAATTGGTGTTCAGGTCCCAGCGGCCAATACCGACAGGGGTGCCCATATAGGCGACATTCTGATAGATATCCAAGGAGTAAATGTTGTTGCTGGCGAGGCCATCGAGCGAGGTAAGTGGGTTATCCCAGTCATTCTTGCTCATGTTCCACATGCCAAGACCACCTTCAGTGGCGATGAGAATGTGGGTGTTGGTCAGAGCGAAATCATTGATGACATTATTTGGCAGGCCCGAAATCAATCGGCCCATAGTCCATTGATTTGTGGTGGTATTCCAGACCTGCACGCCAGCGGCGCTGGCCCATGTTCCCTGCAGACCGACCACGACATCATCACCATGCATTGCCAGACCGTCGGTAAATTGGTTCAAGCCTTGAGGGACAATATTGGCGACACCGGTGATGGTGTCATAGCGAGCCAGCCCAATCCCGGAGAGAGAGACGAAGAGAATCTCGTCAACCAGCAGAATCTCATTGATATTTCCACCGTATGACGACCAACCCATCTCCCACTCGACACTTCCATTCGGCAGTAACATCCCTTGCAAGACGCCTCGCCCCTGAGCGTAGGCATCCGCAGTGACCGCCCATACATGGGTCGAGTTGCCAATCATCTCGACCACTCGACCATTGACCAGCCCGGGAAGTGCCGTGAAGGTGTTCAAGCCGTTCTGGTTTAGCACATCGATATGCGAATAGCCGCTGTCACTACCAGCCGCAGAGACGAACCACCCAGTGCTCATCATGTCAATATCTGTCACTGCTGAACCCTGATTGACGACGTTGGCTTGCCCGAAATTGGCGCCGCGGGCGGCGATGAGCGAGAAGCCGCCGTACGAAACCTGAGCATTACCTCCACCCCCGGAGGTGCCGGATTTGTGACCGAGAAGTAATTGGCCATTATCCCAGGCGATGCTGTCCCACCACAGGCCATCGTTAGAGATGCCACTGTTACTATTGTCCAAGGTCGGCATCCAGCGGGAATTGGAGTAAGAATAACGGTCGATGCCGATACCATTGTCATAATATCCCACATAGAGGGTATCGGTATCATCGCAGGTCACGGCATCGGGGGTATCATCTGACAGGTCGCCACCATTGTGGGTGAAGGCACTGAGCCATGTACCCGAACTGCCATCGTAGCGGGCGATGCCGCCATTGTTGTTGTTCGACATTGCGACGTTGACAATACCATTGCACAGGGTGAATGAGATGGGGAATCCATTCGGGATGTTACCCTGCCCGCCATTCCAATTAGACCAACTTCCGTTAGCATCCAGAAGCGAGATTCTCGGATTCTGAATGTTACCCCACCAATTTGTCGAGGCGCTACCAACCCACAGGTCGGTGCCATCTACGAACAGGTCGAAGATTTGTTCTTGAGCATTATTAGGTAAGCCATTTCCGGGCGTCCAAGTGGATAACCACTGGCTGTTGCCCTCGTCATATCGAGCTACGCCTTCAGCGGTTGCGAACAGCAATTCGCCGTCGTACTCGACGATCTCACGCACCGGCCATTCGATTCCGTTATCCCAAGAGTTGAGCAGGGTGCCGTTAGCCGCGTATTCGTTGAGTCTGACTTCGCCCCAAGCAACCCAGAAATGACCGCTGGCATTGGATTCGTAGGTGGTGACGCGCTCGACTGAGCCGGTCGCCTCCCAAGTGGTCGTCCATTGTTTGTTGATAGTATCATAACGGACGACCGCACCATCGCCATCGCCCCATTGCGAGACGCCGATATTGAGAATACCGTTGACCAAGCCGATGCCATAGACGTAGGAATTGCCGCTCAGCCCGGCCTGTGTGCCAGAGTCCAAACTCGAGAGTGCAGATAGGTTATCCAAGTCGATTCGGTGAACATTATCACCATAATTGTAGGGCGGGATATAGTATAGGATATTTCCGGAAATGACAATCTCAATAGGGTCGCCATTGCCCGAAAACAGGCTGGAGGATTTCTCGATATCGTAGAGTTCGGTCTCATTGATGATGTCGAGAAGTTGAAATCCGTCATCACCTCCAATCCACAGACGATTGGGTAAGCGGTCGGCGGTCATCGAGGTTATACCATCGGTATCGAGCAAGCCACCGGCGCCATCCGTCCACATATCGAGCCAATTGCCGGTGTTCATGTCGTAGCGGGCGATTCCCATGCCATCCAGGGCGACATAAGCGATATCATCGATGACCACGATTGCCGCATTTCCGGTTGTACCACCGGCTTCCCAAGTACCTACAACTGTACCTGAGGTAATATTGATAACGCCGACACCAAGCCAGGTTCCGCCAAGAACAATGTCACCATATACAGCCACACTGCGGACGTAATTGTAGGGCATCCCATCTTGGGCATCCCAGCAATCACCTAATGCTCTGGTAGCGATATCCCATTCACAGACCCCGACATTTGTCCCGGCATAAATCGTGGTCGAATCGCTGTCCAAATCATAGAAGGTATTCGGATTATTCCAGCCACTTCCCCCAGTTGCGGTATTGAAATGACTGCCATCCCATTGCACCAACCCATTTGAGGTGCCAATCCAGACATTTCCGTAGGTATCGGTGTGCAGGGACATGATGTTGTTATTGGGCAGGGTCCCTTGACGATTAGAAGACCAGGTGTCGAGATACTCACCGGTTGAGAGGTCTTTGCGTACCACGCCGTGACCGTAGAGGCCGATGAGGAGAACGTTGCCGGCCATCTCCACTGGTGCATAGGCTACATTGTCGACCCCGGTTGAAGTCCAAGGAGTCAACAGGTTACCACTCGAGAGGTTGAGGCGCATCAGGCCACTGCCATCGGTGGCGATGTAGGCGATATCTCCTCCAATTGCTACATCTCGCATGAACCTAGTTCCATCCGATGTGAATGAGTGGGTGTAAGGAACAGAAATAGTTCCACCTTGATAGGTGACCACAGAAACACCATCGGTGGGATGGATTACGACTACATCGACCGTCGCCGCGGTGACACGCACCGCAATGCCACTGATTTCGTCACTGGCAAGGCCATCTGCGGTGGTGATGGTATTGTTGATGGTGGCACTCAGGGCATCGATTTCCACCAACCCCCCTTCCTCGGTGCCAACCCAGACGGTATTTCCGGCCGAAGCCAGTTTTGTCGTCTCTTCACCTATTGCAATCGGATCGAGCCAGCGATAAGAAGTCAAGTCGAAGCGGTCGACATTCTCGCCGATTGCCACCCACGCGACCTGACCGACCTGGATGACATCGCGCATCTCAGAGCCGCTGGGACCGCTGGCGAGAAGAATCGAAGAATAATCATATCCCGCAAGGCCTTGTGCTTGCGATGAGCTGTTGAGAGCTATCAGTTCTCCACTGCCGTCACTGATTATCACCCACGGCAGGGCCGGGCTGCGCTCACCCGTACTTGGCCAGTCGATGAGGTCGAGTCCCTCGCGAGATAATCCGTAAGAGGAAATCAAATGCGGGCTACTCAGTGAACCGGTGACCGGATCATATTCCTGAATGCTGTCGCCCGATAGGATGAATACCCTGCCACCGGAATGAGCGACGCCGTGAACATCGTTTGAGGCCAAGCCATTCCCGGTGCTCCAAGTACCGAGCCAATACTGCCCCGAATAGTCGTATCTCGCTACGCCTCCACCGGCGGTCGGCATCAATAGTCGGGTACCTTCCACGACAAAGGAAGTCACGCGGTCGGACGATAACCAATTGACTGTAGTCCATGTTGTCATGGTCTGGCCGCTAGCCAAATCCCAGCGCGCCACACCCTCATCCCAGATTGAGACGTAGAGGATGGAATTCAGAATGTGGGTCGCAACCGGCTCGCCACTCGGCCAGCCGGTGGTGCCGGCAATTCGCTCCTGGGTCCAGCCACTGCCGGCACTGTTCATCTTGAACAGCCCTTGAGTACTGACCCCCCAAAGGTCGCTACCGTCGACCGCCACCAAACTCAGCGGGTCGTCAGGGTAGGGATTGGCTGGTAGCATTCCCAGACTGGTGCCGTCGCTCAGGGAATAGGATAAGATTCCATCATCGGTTGTGACGATAAGTAGCCTGTCGTTAGCGATATCGACCTTGAGGTCGGTGATTTCCCAATCATCTCCGTTTGGTGAATTAAAGAGGTCGATCAGATGTGGGTCGGTATTGGCATCGAGTTGCAACACCACGTCATCGAGTGCCAGATAGAGTCGGCCATCACTTGGGTGTGCGGCGACAGCCCGGATATCGAGTTCAAAGGGGGAGAAGGAGACCACCGGGTCAATCGGCGCCAAGGCCTCGAAAATCATGCTGTCGATTTCGGCGCCCGAAGGTAGGGTCCATACCGCATTTGTATCGGTATTGGGGGTCATTCTCCCCTCGTGGGGATTACCGCCATCGAAAGCTGTCGCTTCACCAAAGGTACCGAACCCGGCAAAATCGAACAGCAGGTCAGCGGTGTTTACCGGGTACAACTTCGGCTCGACGATACTGACGCCATCGCCACCATCGACGCGCACCTCGAAGGTCAGGTTGGAGATTTCCGCGCCGGGAGCGAAGTCGAGCGGCCAGTCGGCAAAGGCGGTCTGTCCGGTCATCGAATCTGCGTCGGTGGCCTCGAGCAGGACCCACCCGGTATCGGCTGAACCGCTCTTTTCCCAAGTGGTATTTCCACCGCTGGAATCCTGAGCATCTATCGCCGGCGCTGTAAGCAACGGCGAGATTGAGAATAGTAACATCAGCGCCACGATACTGAAAGATTTGCGGCTGTGGTTGCGAGCGAGTTGACGCGCGGCATCACAAGTCATGAGATAATTGGCATCACTTGGGATATTTAATCGCGTGTCCTCCATGTCTCGCTCGTGCTTCCCCCCTAAAGGGGGGGATTTCAGCGATTATTCGTAGTCTACTAACTTACCACCGTGGTCGATTGTCAATAGGCGAATGGCGCTGGTGCGACCACTGATGGCCAACGGTGAGCCGGTGACGGCGACGATGCTGTTACCATTCACCAATCGTCCGTCTCCCAGCATGATGTCGACTGCCGATTGAATGGTCGCCTTCGAGCGCTTTTCCTCTTTCACCAATACCGCATCAACGCCGCGAATCATCGTGGTCTTGCGGGCCGCCCGAACTCGGTCGGTCATCGCGGTGACAGGAATGTCCGGGCGATAAGCGGCTACCAGGCGCGCCGCGGTGGCGTGCTCGGTGGCGACTATCAGGCGGTCGACCTCAGCACCCTTGGCAAGTTCCACCCCGGCATTGGCGACCGCTCTGGTCGAGCGATACATGGAAAGTGCGGGGGGGTTGGCGAGTTTTCGGCTATCTTCCTCGACCGAGACGGCAATCCTTGCCATGGTTTCCACCGTGGTGACCGGGTGCTGTCCTATCGCTGTCTCACCCGACAACATGACGCAACTCGCGCCTTGACGAATCGCGGTGGCGACATCGGTGACCTCGGCGCGCGTCGGGCGGGGATTTTCAATCATCGATTCGAGCATCTGGGTGGCGATGATTACCGGCAGTCCGCGCGCCATACCTTCCTGGACAATCCGCTCTTGCGCGGCGGGGACCTTCTCCAGTGGGATCTCAACTCCCAAGTCACCTCTAGCGACCATCACCGCGTTGCAATTGGCCAAGATATCCGAAAGTTTCTCCAGCGCCGCCGGGTGCTCGATCTTTGCCACCACCCAGGTATGGATACCGGCCTCGCCAATCGCCTTATTCACTGGGGCGAGGTCTTCGGGAGAGCGCACATAGGAGACGGCGATGAAATCGGCACCGTGTTCCATCGCATGATTCATCGCCACAACGTCCTCTTTGCCGATCGAGGGAAGATTGACCACGGTGTGCGGGACATTGACCCCTTTGCGAGCTGAAATCAGCCCGCCGTCAATCACCGTGCAAGTGACCAATCCCCCAATCGTTCCCGAGGTTGATTCGACCTTCAGACGCACCAGACCATCGGCGAGCAGGACCGGGTCATCGACCTGTAATTCCACTGAGAGGCCGGGATAGGCAACGGGTAATCGGTACGGCATCTCGACTACTTCGGAGGCATCGACTCCACATTCGAGAATCACCTGGTCATCGCGGTGCAACAGCACTTCTCCGGGAAACCTCCCGAGACGTATTTTCGGGCCCGGCAGGTCGGCCATAATCCCGACCGGCCGGCCTACTTCAGCTTCGATTTTTCGAATTCGCTGATACAGAATTTCCTTATCCTCCAAGGAGCCGTGACTATAGTTGAGGCGGGCGACGTCCAATCCGGCCTCGATGAGTTGGGTGAGGGTTTCCTCATCGGAGGTGGCAGGACCTATGGTGCCGATGATTCGGGTGTTGCGCATGACCATCTCTCATAAGTGGCCGTCCATGAACCCATTGAATCCAGCCTGTGCCTCAATACCAAAATAAGGGTTCTATTGTACACTTGAGTGAGGTGACACGTAGATTCATCGCTAACCTAGGCAAACCCCAATTCCGAAGGTCGAGTGTCATGGCATTACATAGTGGCCTTCGGGGAAAAGGCCATACCAATGCGCCCGCGCCGTTGGTCACGAGGTTGAGTTGTGGACCCCAAGGATGAGCAGATGCGCCGTGACTCCCTGGCCTATCACGAAAAATCGCCCCCGGGAAAAATCGAGGTAGTCCCGACCAAACCGCACGCCACCGCCAAAGAGTTGTCCTTGGCCTATTCCCCCGGGGTTGCCTACCCCTGTCTGGAAATCCAGAAAAATCCCACCGACGCCTATCGCTATACCGCAAAGGGCAATCTGGTCGCGGTCATCTCCAATGGTACCGCTGTCCTCGGGCTGGG
>JAPOGE010000046.1 GCA_028283345.1 Candidatus Poseidoniales archaeon | reverse complement strand
TGCCAAGGCGGCGGGTATTACCATCTCTGCGCCTATCGATCAGGCCGAGTTGAGAAAGTGCCCTGACATGGTCATAGGCCTTCTGGCCGATTAACTCGACCAATCGGGATTGCGACATCGGCTGATGGTAGGCGATTAATGATAGCGTCTTTTGAAGCGCATCCGATACGGTCGGTTTGGCTATTTGCGGCAGATGGTCTGCCAGTGAAGGTTTGACTTCAATCGCCCATCGCCCGCCGACTTCAGCGAGATGCAGAGCGCCGCCGCGACGGCGCTTGAGGGTGGTGTTGAGAACTTCCAGCGCGGCGCTGATGTCTGTTTCGGAATACTCAAGATTTCCCGCCAACTCTTCTGCGCTCATCGAGCGACCGACGCCGAAAAGGGTGGCCTCGAGCAGGGTTTCCAAACTCGGCGTTGTCATTCTACCACCTCGATTGAGATTCCCTCTGACAATTCGATGATGATTTCGGGCGCGGCCTGAACATCTGTGTTGTTGATGACGGTGATTTCGGCTGTATCGGCCAGTTCGGTTGCGGCTGCTTCCTCAGTGGCGGTTGCTTCAGACAATTCGGCTGCGGCTGCATCGGCCAGTTCGGTTGCGGCTGCTTCCTCAGCGGCAGCTTTGGCAGCTTCGGCACGCGCCGCCAATTCATCCATCAAGATACCATAGCGCTCTTTTCCGCCGGCCTGTTGCTCCATCTTCAATGCCATGGCATCTTTCTGTTTCTGGCACATTGCCATAACCGCTTCAAAAGTCTTCAGTGATGTGTGCATGTCGCGAATATGAATCGAGCCATCGGGAACTTCTTCCTGCCATATCTCGACCGCCCCGATATGGGTCAGATGAAGGCTCGACACCAGGATGGTGATCCACGCCTGCTCATCGATGTCGTCCGGCACCGATTCAGACTTCGCCGCGTATTCATGTGCCAATGCAGTGCTGACGCGATTTTGAATTGCCTGTAGAGACATCGGTGACCTGGCTGATTTACCGCTCGATTGAACCTCTTCGCGCAGCGCGTTCCAGCATAGTCTGAGGTCGCTCTCCAAGTCCTCATCGTGCATCTTGCTACCGACCGTGGAAAGCGCTTCCTTTACCGCCGCAGCATGCTTGATTCGATTCGCCTCGCGCAGTCGGAACTCGTCCGCTTCGACACAGGCCTCGCGCAGCGACCCGAGCAGTTCCCCCAAAGTCACCGGTCGACCTTCGTCGCGGCGAACCCGCTCATTGAATAAGCCCGGCAAGGTCGAATCGGCATCGCCGGCGATGACATTGGTGGTGAAGGCGAATCCGGCATCGTCGTAATCCATCTCCCAACCATCGATCGGCAGGTAATCAATTTCATCTTCACCATCGCTCAGCATGCGGTCATAGAGATTTTCTGCCTGATGGCGAAGGACTCCCCAAGCGAGCCGAATGAGGCGCCCACAAGAAGGCAGGTCAATCGTGTTCCCCTCTTTACGAATTCTCTCTCCAAACACCTGAACAAAGTGTTCAAGGTCGATTGACCATGGATTCATGTCCTCGCCACGTACCAATTCAAAGACGATTGCCACCGAGCGGTCGAATGGGTCATTCAAGGACTGATATTCGGCCTGGTCGAGATGCGCCAATTCGACGATGCGGTCGGCATATGATGCGGCTGCGTCCGGAGTGTCTCCACCCTGGATGAGTAATTGATCGATGACATCTTGACGTAAGAACCAGCGGTCGAGGCTCATCTTAGATTCAGCCATATGGTTCACCCATCCCTCCCTATTCAATCCTCGGCTTCAGGCACAATACCAACAGATTCCACCCCTTCAGAGTTCCCTTCAACCCCGGGGTCTTCGGAAACTTCTCCGGATTGATCAACCGAGAGTTTTTCCTGATTCTCGGACTGTTCCTGTTCGATGTCCTCAGCCAGATCATCGGCCCTTTTCTTGAGGCTGGTGAAGCCCTCATCTGCTTCGCCATCAGCAGAGGCCACAACCGGTTCTACGCCATCACCATCGATCAGGTCCTGATCATCGGTAAGGCCGCCGAGTGATTCGGGAACCGGAAGTTCTTGGGGGACTTTTTCCATCTCTTTGGGATTTGGCAGCTCGCCAAGGCGATGCAGTAATTCTTTCCGCTGCTGCTGCTCTCGGCCGGCGTTTATCTCCGCCATAGCAGCGGCACCCAATTCAATCGCTCGGTCGCGGTCGAAGTTGGCGATGCGACGGCTGCAGCCGTCGCCGGCATGGGTGATGCCGATATGGTGGTCGGCCAGTTGTAGGCTGACCTTACGCAGTGTGATCTGGATGAATTGCGCATGTTGACTTCTCCGACTACACATCGCCGCGACCAGTTCGGCATTCACCGGATCAAGATTCTGGTCGACCTCGTCGAAGTAATAGAATGGACTGGGGTCGTAATCCTGAATCGCGAAAATAAGTGCCAGTGAGGCGATCGACTGCTCACCACCGGATAATTGCTCGAGTTTGACCCGGTTTGATTTTCCCGGCGGCTGTGCCCACATCGACAATCCGCCCTTGAACGGCTCGTCGGGATTCTCCAAGAACAACTCGCCACGACCTCCGGATAGTTCCTTGTAGACGATGCGAAAATTTCGGTCGACTTCCTTGAGTACCGCAAGAAGACGGCGTTTACGTTGCTTCTCCAGACGCTCGGCGATGGCGATTAATTCCTTGCGGCGTGAAGAGAGGTGCTTATTATCGCCCTTCAAGGCACTTACCCGCTCTGCGGTCACATCGTACTTCTCGATGGCCAGCATGTTTACCGGGCCTATGGCTTCAACCCTTCTCTGTAGTTGATTGACCGTCTTCTCGGCATGTCCGACCGGGGGCAGGGTCACGTCCACTTTGAGCGGCTCGATATTTATCTCAGCCATTTCTGCATTCAGTTCAGTCAGTGCCTGGCGCTTCTGTTGAATACTCAAGGTCAATTCATTAGCCCGATTGGTCAGGGTCTCTGCATTGGCAGCTCGCTGCCCCAGTGTGGCTCGCAGGGCGGCGCGGTCCTCGCTGATTCGCAACCTCTCATCATCTAGTACCTTGTGTTCCTCGATAACTTGAGAATGGGTCGAAGAAGTGATGTCGAGTTCAGCCTTCAAGGTGATTATCTCACCTCTAAATTCCTTAATACGTTGACCGCGGTCGACATTCTCTGCTTCGAGTTTTTCTCGCCGGGTGGTGATTTCACCTACTCGCACAAGATAGATGTCACCATGACCTTCACCCGCCGACAGGGTTCCACTTGCCTGAGCCTTTTGCGATTCAGCCTTGACCCTGAGCTCTTGCGCTTCGCGCAGCATCTTTTGCAGGTGTTGTGGGCTGGCCTCCTGTAATGTCGTGCTCGCAAGGTTGCGCGCGTGGGTCGCCTGTTCAAGAGCAATTGTGGCGGCGGCAAGTCCATCGCCACGAACTTTGAGACCCTTTTCGGCGGCGGCTAACCGTTTGCTTACTTCATTGACGATACCCTTGGCCTTGGACAACCGCTCTTCGCCGAGACGTAATTCCTCGCGCCATTGCCGCAGCCTCAGCGATGAGTCATCGCTGGTCATCACATTGATTCTCTCGCGTAGCAACCGCTGCTGATTACAGCATTCGCTCAGGGCGCCGGTTGCGACCTCGGTCAATAATTGCAACCTATCGACCTCGGCTTGCAGTGCCTCGACCTCGGCGGCACCAGCAAGTTTACCGCCGAATCCGCTCTTGATTTTCATCGCCGCTCCGCCCTGCATCGCCCCACCGCGCTCGGTGACATCACCGCGCAATGTGACTAGGCGAACCCCACCCATATGTCGGCGGGCGGTGGCTAGATCCTGGACCAGCAATGTGTCGCGCAGAACATACCGCACCGCGGCTGAGACCTTAGGGTCGTATTCGAGTAATTCCCAAGCAAAACCGATGACTCCAGGCTCTCTGGCGACCATTACCGAGCGCCCTGCGGGCCTGGCGCTCTGCAATTTATTGAGGGGCAGAAACATCGCCCGGCCGACCTTGTTTTCACGCAACCACCGCATGCACTGGCTGGCGACAGCGTCGTCCTCGACCACGATTCCCGACATCCCACCGGCACCGATTGCAGTTGCCAGTGCGAGTTCATGAGTATCATCGGAGGGGCGGCAGAGTTCACTTACCGTGCCGATGATTCCCTTGATTTTCCCCGAATCGCGTAATTGTAGCAGTTGTTGTACCGCTGCAACCATTCCTGAACGACCGCCGGCATGACTCTCCAATTCGGTGCGTTTAACCACCAGTTGACGACCTGCTTGACGAAATTGTATCTCGATTAGTTCTGCTTCCTGCGCGAGTTTCTGTTCGCTTGTCTGCAAGGTGATGAGTTCCTTGCCGAGTTTGGCCAGTTCCTTATCCGGGTCGCATTCACCCATCTCTTCGCCTTCGAGTTTCAAATCATCGACCGCGAGTTGGAATTCACTGACCTGTTCCTCGGCTTCGGCGAATCTCTGAGCCGTCATTTCGACGTGCTGAGCCGCCCGGTCACGGTCGAGTTGCGCCTTGGACAAAGACTCTTGCGCGGTGCTGACCGCTTCGCCGGACTTACCCAGAGTTCTGGTTAATTCGTGCGTCTTCTTATCGCCGGCGAGTAAGGCATCGCGCGCCTTTTTCTCGGCTGCTTCAGCGGTTTTCAGTGACACCGCGGACTCTTCCATGGCCGATGTCGCCGAGTCTCTCTCTGTGCTGTGTTGGTCGAGAGCGTTCTTGGCCTCTTCCTCTTCTGCAAGTAGTATCTCGATATCTTCACACGCTTCTGTCGACGCGCCCTCAGCATCGATTATCTGGTCGCCGCGACGGTCTATATCTCGGTGAAACTTATTGATTTGCTCCATAAGTGCTGCGGCATCATCGCCGAGAATCTCGGTGATCTGCCGCTCGAGCTCGGCGACTTTATCGTCGAGGGCGAGTAATTCCTTCTCGCCAGCTTTGACCTCGCCACGCAAGTCGCTCGCTTCACTATTGTAGCGTACCTGTTCTTCGGAAAGAAAGTGTATCTCGTCAAACCGCGAGCGGTGCTTCGACTGCATCAGAGTGATGCGGGCATCATTCAGTTCGGAAATTAAATCCTTGGCCTTCAATGCCGTTTCTCGCTCCTTCTTCAAATTGCCGAGTTGATCACTCAATTCGGTTTGTAGAATGGAAATTCTTTCGATGAACTCATCGACCTTGTCGCGCTGGGAGTTAGCACGTCGTATCTCATCATCATAGGCGGTGACGCCAGCGACCTTATCGAGTACCTTACGGCGATTGCGTGGGGTCATTTTAGCTAGATTGGTGACATCTCCCTGGAGCACGATATTGTAACCGTCGGCACTGGCATTGGCTTCTGCCAACAATAAGCGGAAATGGTTGCGACTGCTGTCCTCACCATTGAGTCTGTAGGTCGAGACCGAGTTCCCAGACTTGGTCAAGCGCACATGACGGTTGAATCTGACCTCGTCAGAATCCACACTCATCCGCCGTTGGCCTCCTTCTCCGACCTCATTGGCAAAGACCAGTGTGACCTTGCAATAGCGCGCCGGCTTGCCGCCGCTACCACCATTGAAAATCAAGTCACGAACATTGTCAGCGCGGATGTTCTTGTTCGATCTGGTCCCCAATACAAACTGTATTGCATCACCGATATTCGATTTTCCCGAGCCATTTGGCCCAGTGATTGCGGTGAAGCCTCTAACGAATGGAATCGTCAACTCACCTTTGAACGACTTGAAATTCTCAAGTTCAACACCTTTAAGATACAATATCCCATTCCCCCCTCGCCATCAGATTGACTGACGTTAGCAGTACAGCGTAACCGCACAGGTAATAAGCAATACGTCAGCAAGAAGGAGCCCGAATCGGTTTGTAGAGGGTGGTTTTTTCGCCATCATCCTACAGGCTGCCGGTATTTTTACAGATTCCACACCCGGCACCATCACAATAGCCGCAGGGTTTTGCCACCACAACATCCCCGGCGAGTGCTCTTTCAAAGTCGTCATCATAGCGGTCGATGCCCATCTTTGTGCGTAATTCGCCGACGGTGCGGAATTTATCTGCACCTTTGGTCTTCGCATCACGACCGAATACATCCTGCATCGGCTGGCGGAAAAGTGCTTCCTGAACATTCATCTCTGACTCGGTGGCAATGGTCACCTGCTCCTCTTTCCACACCACCATCTCGGCCCTTCCTTTCTTGATCAATTGTAATCCGATTATCGCGAAGATACCGTGGAACATCGCGTTGGGAAGAGGGGCTCCGACCACTCGGGCCCAATCCACCATCTCATCACCAGGGGCAAGTATTCCTGCCAGATCAGCGATTATCAATACAAATAGTGCCCCCCCAGCGACCACTTTCGCCTTGGCAAAGCGCGAAGACTTTACCGGCTTGCTCTCCGGGCTCACTATTTTTCGCACCTGCATGAAACCGACCATGAGTCCGATTGCGATGGGAATCACGTCTTGGGAATCAACGCTCAACGGCTCGACACATGGGCTCTCACCATCTGTTTCGTAGTCTTGGCTAATCCCCCTTTCATCGCATTCCCCCATCAGCACCTCCGACCAGATGAATTTCATCTGCTGGCCTCCTTGAGTATGAAATCCGGAAGTGGCGTTGACGTATGGAATCGCCACCAGGCCCAAGCACAGCAATATCAATACCACCCTCAATACCCGACCCATGACATGTTATGAATGCTGATTATTCATAGTGATATGGGTGAACATCAGTGCTTTCGCACCTAACATTATTATTTGTGGACATTAGCGAAAGCCACTGGGTTGCAGATTCAGGCTCGGCCTTCACGGAGGGTATTTCCTTTCCGAACAACCTATGCCCAGAAGGCCGAACGTCGTGGCGTTTTGTAGTGGCCTTCGGTGGCTTTCGTAGGAGAACATTGAACATCAAACCGATGCACGAAGATTCGGAACACATGCCCAGCGCAGTAATAGTCGGTTCTGGCATCGCCGGATTATTCGCCAGTCTGAGGTGTGCACAAGCCGGATGGGAGGTGCGCATCGTCACCAAGAGTGACCCCCGAGAATCCTCGACCAATTGGGCACAGGGAGGAATCGCCGGGATTCTGGATAAGACCGACGGGATTGGTCTACAAGCCCATATCGAAGACACATTGAGTGCTGGCGCTGGGCATTGCGATGAAGAAATAGTCAGGATCGTGGTCGAAGAGGCTGGAGACCGAATCCTCGATTTGCTCTCCTACGGGGTCGAATTCGACAAGAATGACTCGGGTGAATTTGATCTGGCCAAGGAAGGCGGGCATTCACAAAAGCGCATATTGCACACCAAGGACGCTACCGGTGCTGAGATTGAACGCTCACTGCTCGATGCGGTCTTGAGTAATCCACTGATTTCACTACGCCCGAATCAGTTGGTTGTCGACTTGATATTACGCGACTACAAGGCCGCGGAGAGGGATATCGTCGGAGTCTGGTGTCTGGATTTAGATAATGAAACCATGAATACGCTCGGCGCTGATGCGATAATCCTCGCTACCGGTGGGGCTGGCCAACTGTATCAGCACACGACCAACCCGACGGTCGCAACCGCCGACGGTACGGCGATGGCGATACGTGCTGGGGCGCAGACCAAAGACATGGCATTCATCCAATTCCACCCTACCGCATTGGCGATTACTGGTGATAGACCATTTCTCATCACCGAAGCATTGCGCGGTCATGGGGCGGTATTGTTGAGCAAGTCCGAGTACTGTGAATGGAAAACCAATGGAGGTGAGGTCGGAGAATTATCGTTCACCGATAAATACAGTCCGCAGGGTAGTCTTGCGACCAGAGATATCGTCGCCCGGGCGATTGACCATGAATTGAAACAGAGCGGAGATGATTGCGTTTATCTGGTCACCGAACATTTGCAGGAATCCGAATTGCAGGTGCGATTCCCGACCATCGCCAACCGACTTCAGCGGCATCACTTGAGGCTTGGGCGCGACCCCCTGCCGGTCGCTCCGGCCGCACACTACTTTGTCGGCGGCCTACAGGTCGATGTCAATGGTCGGGTGAAGCAGGAAGGTACCTCTCGCACGATGGCAGGACTTTACGCCATTGGCGAAGTAGCTTGCAGTGGCATGCACGGCGCCAACCGCCTCGCTTCCAACAGTCTCCTCGAGGCGGTGGTTTTTGCCTATAGAGCAACAGACTGGATGACAAGAAACACGCCGGACCGGCAGCCGATTGTAGAGGAAGAAGCACTACCTGCTTGGCGCTGTGAGGATTTGACTGAACTTATTGAACACAGCCCACTGAAGCATGACCTCGCCGCACTTCAGGCGACGATGACCCACGATGTCGGCTTGGTCAAGAGCAACGCTAGATTGCAACGTGCTGCTCGACGCTTGGCGCTGTTATCTGAAGAGGCTGATAGAATATGGAGAAAATGTCGCCCAACCCGCTCTTTGGTCGAATTGAGAAATATGATTCTGGTCGCCCAACACGTCTGCTGGTCAAGCCAATCGATGGAACAGAACATCGGCCTGCATTTCAACCAAGACCTGGCTTAATGGCGCAGTGAATTCTCGATTCCTTTGACCAAGGCAACCAATTGTGAATTGAGCGGGCAGGCGATACCCGCATGTTCTGCGAGTTTGATAACCTCGCCATTTATCGAGTCGATTTCGGTTATCACACCGCGCCTTAGATCCTGCAGCATACTACAATCATTTTCGGCAGTGGAGGCCAATACCATATTCAATTGCTCTATCAGACTTTCATCACCGGGAAGGTCGATACCGACCATTCTTCCGACCTTGGCGGCTTCGAGCATTGTAGCAACCGATTGCTCGTGCAGTTCAGCCGACTCCAATAACTCCCCATTATTGCAACCGCAAATCGCCGCCAGTGGGTTGATGGCACAATTCAACAGTAATTTCAACCACAGTTCGACCTCGATATTCTCAGACCACCGAGGATTTAGTTCGGCGGCCTCAAGGTGGGTCAGCAACTCGGCCACCAAAGGTGATCCCGCAGTTAAGTTACCACCGCAATTTCCAATCACAATCTCGCCGCGACCCGCCCATCTGGTCACTCCCGGCTCCAGACGGGTTGCACCATGGGTTGTCAGCGCCCCAAGAGTACGATTCGAGCCACAATATCCGGCGAGGATATTTTCGTTGGAGATTCCATTTTGCAAGGAGATTGTGAACCCTTCAGAAGACAGAAGACGGGCCGCGACAGCGGATAATTCTTCGCTCGCATTCGTCTTACTGCAAAGTATTACCACATCTGTTGCCGCAGCCCAGTGAGATGGTAGAGTTTCGCCAAACTCGACCACGGTCCAGCGTGAAGCGGGAATTGAAGTCGGCATCGACTCGGTTTCCAGTCTCAGTCCAATAGCGGCCAGTACCAACGCCTGTTCCCGGCGCGAGCAGAGCAGTAGTTCAACCTCGTCGATTTGTGATAATTGCGCTGCCACCAGAGTTCCAATCGCGCCAGCACCGAGTATTGCGCATTTCATGCAACGGCCTCCAGAGACCATGATGCGACATTGAACAATACCTTCCCATCGGCTTCGACCTCAAGCCATATCACCGTTACCCGAAGAGATGAATCCGATACTGACAAAGACAAGTTGGCCGTTGCTCCCTCGATGCTCGCAGAGATGATTCCGTCACCATGTAATCTCACCAGCGCATCGCTTACCGGTAATTCCCAAGTGCGATTGATTGGGTCACTGGAGTTTGAAACCCATATATCGATGAGTCTGCCATCCCAGGTCGTCAAAGCCAATTCTTGGTTGCTGGTAGGTGAAATCCGCCACGTTCCAGTCGGCACAATGCTGTCTTCACAGATATGCAACCAGCCACTCTCGGGTAAGGTGAGATTGATTTGACCTTCTTCCAAGTGTGGGAGTAGACCCTGTGCTCGTAAATTCAAATCCCAGGCCCAAGTGGTGTTATCTCCCGCCGGCAGGCGAGGAGAGGAATCTAAATCACACAGAGTATCCTCTTCTCCCAGCATCAGGTGGCGACCTGATTGAAACAGAGAATGCGAATCATCGACCGTTACTGCCAGACCATTTGAAAGCAGGTTGGAAGATGTCGATGCAATTGCCAACGCCGCTGACCACGTAGAACCATCATCGCCAATCCATTCGATCACCGGCAATAATTTGCTATTCATCTCACCACTATTGAGGAGATGAATGGCTCCGTTAGAGCCTATGGCACAGATCTCAACCATCCCCCCCACCTCTTTTGGGTTGACCGCGATTCGGGATGTGTTCTCCAAACTCCACAACACGCTGTCTCCACCATCACCTGAGGTCAGGGTCACATTGCCGATTGGAGCCTTGGAATCGACACTGAGATCAACACAGATACGCGGCGCCAGATGATTACCATCCCAATCCCAATATTGTGAACTGGCAACGACTGGGAGTTCGGGGATGATCTGCATGATTGAAGAGATGCCAACATCTTCGTCCTCAAGCCAGAAATGCAATTCAATACCGGTGGCGCCGAGAACATTTTTCGGAGAATCCACTCTCAGGATAATCTCGCTACTCTGTAGTGGCATTACTCGGCCACTACAAACCTCTGATATCGCAAGAATATCACCACCGCAATCCCAAGAAATATTCCAATCATCCGCCCCAGACCAGCCTTGAATGGACCAGTCTCTGGAAATGAGTGCGGTCGAGGTCACGACGATGCTGATATTCTCACTGGAATTGATGTCGATATCTACAAATTGAGGAACTTTCCAATCCAATCCAGCATCCCAATCATGTACTTCTGCGGTTGGATATTCAGCCGGCAATGCCAGTAATAAGGAGAGAAAAATGATGTGTGACACCCTCAAGGTTGAACTATTGAACGGTTTGATATCGTCGAGAATCCGTGGGCTTGAAGTGTCGGCGCCGCTAATCAGAATGCTCAGGGCTCCCAGCATGGTGAGGAAGGTCCAGAATTGATGGCCGGTGAAGGCACCGAACATCAGCCCAGTAATACAGGTGGCGAGGAATAGTGCGATTTGTGTACCGGTGCTCCTCGTCGCCTTAAGCCCTAGTTCAGCGACGAGAATCCGATTACCGGGCAGCCCCGGGAACGGCAGCAGAGAAATCCAGCCCATCAACATCAAGCCCTGTCCCGCCAAGGCGAGAGGATGGCTCCATGAACTGGCGAGCAAGTAACCTTCGCCACCGAGTAAGAGGGTTCCCAGAGCCTGTGGTAGTAATGAAAATTCCAGTCTTATCGGCAGCGCATGGAGTACCGTGTTCTGAGGGGTGAGATAAAGTCCAAGAAGCACAAAAATCAGGCCGCAAACCAATAGAACAGCCGGACTGACCAGAGAAACCAGCCCCAATCGATGACGGTCATCCCAAGTGATGTCGTCCATTCTCGGCGTAGTGGGTATCGAGATGACTCCGAACGGCCAGGGGAAGTAGGGAAATGGCAACATTATCGGGATTATCCCACCGATGCGAGTGCCCATCTTTGCCGCGACTTTTTTCTGCAGGAAAGACGCTAGTGCGATGGTGCAGATGAAGGGTAGGGAATAGAACAGAACGACAGGCATCATGATTTCGATATCATACCATTCAACCGCTGAATAACGTGGCTTCAACCACGCGATTCCGACGATGATTGTGGAAATGAATGAACCGAGCCAAAAGAACAGCCAGACACCGGTGGTGGTGGTGAATTGGCGGGTTGGCCGCGGCTTGATTTTTACCACCCATGGGTCATCGACCCCCAATTCGGCCATCCAATCGTTATTCTCGAGATGTTGGTTGAGGGCGAACAACGAATCGTGAACATCGGACTCCTCCTCATCTTCGACCAGTGGATAGACCACCCACGTCGGCCACAGGCCACCTAGTTCTTGCTCGATGGTGAAATAGCGCCCGATGATAGAAGCCAATAATTGTCGCTGGTTCCAAGCCTCGGCGGCGATGGGTATCGGTTCAAGTTCATTTGTTTCGCCAGAAATTCCCCTCACCTCACACCCTTGGAGCGGCTAGGGGTCATAGCGATAAGCCATCAATGCTACGCTTGCTGAAAATCACTTATTCTTGAAACGCTTGAGTCTGAAGGTCTCCTCGCGCTCCATCTCTTCAAGTCGTAACTGAATGAAGTCTCGGGCTTCTTCCATCTCCGGGATTACTTTGAATTCCAGCGCGTTGACCCGCCTCTTGGTCGCTTCAATCTCGACCAGGAGTCGCTTCAAAGTCGATTCCATCTCAGCCGCTTTCACTATCTTCACTATCAGTTCACCATAGCCATCGGCGGCCTCGTCGATATAGGCTGAGCCGCCGATTAATCCGGTGCCGCGCTGTTCCAGAGATAGTGAGAGGTTGGTGCCCTTCACCTCGGGTACGACGACGCCCATGATATTGCGACGCGTAACTTCGACCTCAGGATGTACCGGGTTGCCCAATGCCGCGCTCTGTACCGAAAGTCCACCCTCGATGGCGGCAGCCAGAGCAATTTGATTCTTGGCGAGGCGGTAGGAATCTATCAACCCCCGCTTGGCCTCGACCATTTTACTGAGCAGGATACGGAATTCATGAAATAGACCATCGCGCTTCATCTTCAGGAGTTTGTAGCCATTCTGCGTCTGCTTGATTCGGCGTTTCAAGTTTATCAGTTCACTGCGGGTTGGCTGAATATCCAATGCCATCTCATTTCACCTCCCGATTTGCCTTTTCCCTAAGTAGATGATTCACTTCTTATCGGTTGGATGGTACTTGTCGATCCACTTCTGGTCGAGACGAACCAGATACTTGGTGTCGATATTGGTCAGAATGTCCCACGCCATATCCAAGGTCTGGGTGATGCTCCGATCCTCGTCGCGGTCCTGCCGCAGGTAGGTGTCCTCGAAAATATCCGAGAACTTCAGCAACTGCAGGTCGCGCTCGTTGAGGGCATCCTCACCGACGATTGCAACCAAGCCACGCAATTCACGGCCTTGGGCATATGCGGCGTAGAGTTGGTCGGAGACCGACTTGTGGTCTTCACGGGTCTTGCCATCACCGATACCGGCATTCATCAAACGTGATAGCGAAGGCAGGATATTGATCGGGGGGTAGATTCCCTTTTGATGTAATTCACGGCTGATGACTATCTGACCTTCGGTGATATATCCTGACAGGTCAGGAATCGGGTGGGTGATATCATCACCGGGCATGGTCAAGATTGGGAATTGGGTGATACTGCCCTTCTTTCCCTTGACGATTCCAGCCCGCTCGTAGAGCATCGCAAGGTCGGTGTACATGTAACCGGGATAACCACGCCGTCCCGGTACTTCTTCACGTGCCGCCCCGATTTGACGCAGTGAATCGCAATAATTCGTCATGTCGGTATAGATTACCAGTACGTGGTAATCGTGCTCGAAGGCCAAGAACTCCGCCGTGGTCAGAGCCAGACGGGGAGTAATCAGGCGCTCGACCGCAGGGTCGTCAGCCAGATTCACGAAAAGCACAGCATTCTCCAGTGCGCCGGTGCGCTCCAGGTCATGGCGGAAGTAGTTGTATTCCTCAGCGGTGATACCCATGGCACAGAATACCACGATGAACTGCTCATCGCTGTCGATCAACTTGGCCTGTCGAGCAATCTGTAGGGCGATGTCATTGTGCGGCAGGCCACTGGCGCTGAAAATCGGTAACTTCTGACCTCGCACCAAGGTTGTACAGCAATCGATGGCACTGATTCCGGTCTGAATGAATACCTCCGGACTCTCACGGCTGTATGGATTGATGGCGGCGCCGATGATGTCGGCGTTGAACTCACCGATGATTTCAGGTCCACCATCACGAGGTTTTCCGGCACCGGTCAGAATTCGGCCGATCAAATCCTTGCTGACTGGTAATTTGAATACATCACCCATGAACTGGATTCCAGTTTTACGGTCGATTCCGGCGGTTCCTTCAAACACCTGCACGACGACCATGTCGTCGCTGGTGTCGAGCACCTGTCCATTCTTGATGCTGCCGTCGGACAGGCGCAAGCTCACGATTTCACCATAAGCCACAGGGTCGGTCTTGTTGAGGAACACCAGAGGCCCCTTGACGTCGGTAATTGTTCGATATTCTTTTCCACTCATTTCAATTCCTCCTAATTCTCCGCCCCCGCGGCATCGGCAATCTGTTTATTCATATTCGCGACCAACTCATCAATACGCTCGCCATAGCCCTCTTCAAAGCGACCGCGCAGCAGGTCGGTACGGGCTGGGACGTTGACCACATCCTCGAGCATGGCGCCGGCGTCGATGGCCAACTTGGCATTTTCTTGGAATGAGAGAATGGCGGCAGCCATCTTGTATTGCAGGTCGAGATTACTGTAGGTATCGACATCGTGGAAGGCATTCTGCTGGAGGAAGTATTCACGAATCATCCGAGCTACTTCCAAGGTCAACTGTTGGTCTATCGGTAGGGCATCGGAACCGACCAGTTGGACGATTTCCTGCAATTCTGACTCGACCTGAAGAAGACTGCTTATCTTAGTGCGGACCTCGGGGAAGTCAGTGGCCACATTATCGCGATACCATTGGTCCAAGGTTGCCGGGTATAGGCTGTAAGAGCTGAGCCAGGCGATTGCCGGGAAGTGACGCTGTCGCGCCAGGCCCGCATCCAAGCCCCAGAATACCTTGACGATACGGAGGGTACCCTGGCTTACCGGCTCTGAGATATCGCCACCGGGCGGCGATACCGCGCCGATGATTGAAATCGAGCCGTCGGCTCCAGACAGGGTCTCAACCCGACCCGCACGCTCGTAGAACTCGGCTAATCTACTCGATAGGTAGGCTGGATATCCCTCTTCGCCGGGCATTTCTTCCAGCCGTGATGAGATTTCCCTCATCGCCTCAGCCCAACGACTGGTGGAATCGGCCATCAGCGCCACATCATAGCCCATGTCACGGTAATATTCGGCGATGGTAACGCCGGTATAGACACTGGCCTCACGGGCTGCCACCGGCATGTTTGAGGTATTGGCTATCATCACCGTTCGATTCATCAAAGGTTTGCCGGAGTTCGGGTCGATGAGTTTAGGGAATTCAGTCAGCACCTCGGTCATCTCATTGCCGCGCTCGCCACAGCCGATGTAGACTACTATCTGGGCATCAGACCACTTGGCGAGTTGCTGTTGGATAACCGTCTTTCCCGAACCGAAGGGACCGGGGATTCCAGCCGTTCCACCCTTTGCCAGGGGGAATAGGAAATCGAGGATTCTCTGACCGGTGACCAGAGGGGTATCGGGTGCGTACTTCTGAATGTATGGACGGGGTGAACGCACCGGCCAGCGCTGCAGCATTGCTAATTCGCTACCATCTTCCAAGGTACAGATGATTTCGGTGACGTTGAATTCTCCGCCCTTGATTTCCTTCACCACTCCGCCCTTCCCAAGTGGAACCATGACTCGGTGTTCGATGGTCTCGGTCTCCTGCACGGTGCCGATGACCTGTCCGGATGAGACCTCATCGCCGACAGCGACAACAGGCTTGAATTCCCAGATTTTTTCCATATCGATTCCATCGGCATCGACGCCACGGGTGATGAAAACTCCCATCTTCTCCTCCAAGACTTTGAGAGGGCGTTGGATGCCGTCATAAATCTGCGTCAGCAACCCAGGTCCAAGAACGACCGACAAGGTATCTCCGGTATTGATGACCGACTCACCAGGACGTATACCACTGGTATCCTCATACACCTGGATGACGGCTTTCTCGCCGTGCAGTTCAATCACTTCGCCCATCAGACCCTCATCACCAACTCTCACAACGTCATACATTTTTGCATCGATACCGGTAACGGTAACCACTGGTCCAGAAATTCTGTAAATACTTCCTTTATCGCTCATATTCTCACTTCCATAGGTCGACTCCGATCGCCTTACGGATATTCTCACGCAGGGACGTGTCCTCTTCGGTACCGATTCCCAGGACCGTAGGACTTATGCTATCGGAGAGACGCATTCGCAGTCGCTCCGGCATACGGGCGAGAATCTCGGAGTCAACCACTACGATTCCCACCTCCTTATCATTCAGTAATTCCCGCAGGATGCCAGATATCTCCTCGTCAGAGGAGGCATTGTGTACGTGGCTGATGCCCGCGAGTTGGAATCCGAGGGTGAATTCCGAGGTTCCAACTACTGCTATTTCCATTTCATTCACCTCGATTACAATATGTGTTCCTCGATGACCTGACGGTCAAGCCCTGCCGATAGGCCACGAATAATCATCAGTAGTTTAGAGACCTCTTCGGCCTTTGAGGCGATATAGTGAATCACCGGCAAGGCCGAGAGTGGATGCAGATAGGACATTCGTCGCAGTT
>JAPOGE010000045.1 GCA_028283345.1 Candidatus Poseidoniales archaeon | reverse complement strand
GAAACGGCGGCGCAGAGGTGGTTTTCACGTTTTTACTTATGAAACGGCGTTCATAGTGCTGTGGATGCTGGGAATTCTTGGAGCCATCTTCATGTTTGGGACATGGCCACATGAATGGGGATGGTTTAATGATGCTGATGCTGACTTAGGGGTAAAGTTTAGTCTCGGTTGCGTCGGTCTGATAACCATAGTATTGTTTAGATTTGACAAACTTTCCGTGATTCGTGAGAAGGAGAACTTCACTTTCTTGATGAAGGAATATGAGATGCTACGCTCAAAATGGCTTGATGCAGAAGCAAGAAGAATGGATTCAGAAAGTCAAGAAATGTTCTCAGAAAGTGAACCTAAGAGCAAGGTGGCAACTAATATTATTTCTTCGGGTAGTATAATTGTGGCTACTCCGGAAGAGGTGGGTATGACCAGTGATTCTGCGGCAGATGTTTCGGAAAACGATTAACAGGACGGTCAGGGAAAGGCCACCCCTCCGGTTAGGAGATTCGTCGAAATCGAGATGGGTTCCAAGTCGCGGTTGCGCTTCGCCACTGTGCCATTCTTTGCTTCGGTTTTTGCCGGAATCGCGGTAAGTATCGCCTTCCCTATTGCACTATTGTTCACCGCGCCGATATTTGTCGTTATCCTTGCGGCAGTGTTTTCCGATAAGTTTCGAATAGTCGACGATGATGATCTCGACCGTGCTATTGCCGAGGAAGAATAGTCTTCAGCGGTTGATGGCATCTGGGTCTTTACCCAGGTCCTTGGTGATATTCTTCTGGTGGCTCTCAAGTGTACCCCCACCAATCTCTAGCAGCTTGGAATCTCGCCAAAGACGCTCAACGACATATTCGGCAACGTATCCATATCCGCCCATAACCTGCATTGCCGCGTCGGCAATTTCCTTGGCCGCGGTGGTGGAGAACAGTTTGATACCATCGGAATCGAGGCGGTGTCCGGCCTGTCCGAGTTTCATTTGGGCGGCGGTATCGTAGATATATGCGCGCATGGCGCGATACTTTGCCCACGATTCTCCGATGTAACGCTGAATCTGGCCGAAGTCCCGTATCTCCTTGCCAAAGGCGGAACGCTCAGTGGCGTAGCGATTCATCTCCGTAAGGCTACGACGAGAGATTCCCAGCGCCATCGCCGCTAATGTCAAGCGTTCTATCTCAAGATTCTGCATCATGTGAAGAAGTGATTGACCCTCGTTACCGACCAGATTCTCGGCCGGAACGATACAATCATCGAATACCAATTCAGCGGTGTTTGAAGCTCTCATCCCGGTCTTATCGTAGATCTTCTGGCCGACCGAATAGCCCGGCATTCCGGCCTCAATCAGGAAGGTGCTGATTCGTACTCGGCCATTTTCCTCACCGCTCTTGGCATAGAGCCAGACGACGTCGGCAGGTGTCCCCTCATCATCGAGTGCACCGTTGGTTATCCACATCTTACGGCCGTTGATGACCCATGAGCCATCTTCGCGCTGACGTGCAGTGGTCGAAAGTCCCATAACATCGGTACCGATATCTGGCTCCGACATGGCCATCGCCCCAATCCATTCACCGGTACACACTTTAGGCAGGATTCGCGCCTTCTGTTCCTCATTGCCATTGTAGGCGAGATTGTTGACAAATAACATGCTGTGGGCGAGACAAGCGAGAGCAAAACCTGGGTCACTGGTCGAAAGTTCCTCGTACACAATCACCGCTGCGGTGGCATCCATTCCTGCACCGCCGTATTCCGGTGGTGCGGTCAGACCCAAAAGACCGAGTTCTCCCATCTGGTCGAACAGAGCGCGGTTGAATTTCTCGTCGCGGTCGTGCTCCAATGCCTGAGGTTCGACTTCGTTGATGACGAAATCTCGCAACATCTCGCGCAGCATCGAATGCTCATCACTGGGATTGGCGATGTCGTCGACCATCAAATAATCCTCCTCACGGAACTGTGCGACCTGCGGTCACGCTTTGACCCTTCGCTCACATAGTTTGCTCACTGGCGTAGTACTGATTTTCTGCGAACCGCTTGCCGGCGCATCTTCTTGGCACGGTTTGCCGGTACTGCAACGAATTCGCTATGTCCGTGGTGTTGGGCTGGTAAATCTTGTGCGACTCGACGCTTCACAACTCTTCTTATCATGACCGGTTTTGCCTCTTTCGGCAATGCATCGACTCGCTCCAGCACGTGTTTCGCCCAACCCACTCCAGTGACCGGTTCTTGTGGCAGTGCATTTGATTCAGTCGCCACCTTGGTCAATAGAGCAATCGAGGCGTCGATATGTCCCTGCTCGGTTATCGAGCGCTCTTCGACCGTCGCCTTGTGCCTGATTGTCTGCACCTGTTCTTCCAGTACCTCTTCCATTATCGCGAAGAGAAAATTCTTCGTTAAGTCACCCTGCTTTCGCTGAACCATTGCATCCCATCCGAACCTCAGGGCTTATGTCGGTGCTATAACCATTCCCCGCACCATTGACGGTGATGTGCTCTTTCACCGACCCTATGATCTCGGCCGCGAGGGGTGAAAATCCTTCACTCGCCAGGTGGATTCAGTGTGTCCTCGGAAGGAGACATCGCCCCTATTACCGCGGTATTCGGCTTTGAGCCTCGCTTCCGGGTCGCCGAGCGCCACATCTCCCGCACCAGCAACTTGGCAAATCTGAAACCTGCGGCAATCGCTTTCAGTGGATGGCGCAGTATCCATAGCGGGTTACGCATTCCCTTCAACGGCCAGAGTAATTGTTCGGCCATCCCTGGAGGAATGTATTCTTCGACCCCATAGACTTGAGGACGACGATCCTTGGGCATGTAATATGTTCCGAATATCAAATCCCAAATCGGCAGGAAGGTCGAGTAATTACTCCATATCGCATCGACCTCACGGGTGTGGTGCCAGTGGTGGAATTCCGGCGTGATGATTAACTTGTGGAGTGGACGTAAGCGCCACCTTACATTGGCGTGCAGGAATAGTCCGAGCAATATTTGAGCCACTACGAGAGTACCTGTCAACTCGGGTGAGAAACCGGCGACCAGAAGAAACACGAAGGCCGGGGCAATCAGGGTGCCATCGAAGGGGTGGCCACGGAAACCGCTGGCCCAATCCAAAGTCTTGGTCGAATGGTGGATGGCATGAAATTTCCACAGGAATGGAATCTCATGGTAGAATCGGTGCGTCCAATATACCGTCATATCGAATAACAGAACCCCTATTATCGGCATGTACTCGGCAGGAATCTGCGCCACGTAAGGGCGTACCAGCAAACCCGGTATCCACGCCAGACTCAATATTCCAACTATTATCGCCGCGGCTCCAGCGACTATACCTATCACCGGTGATGCCAGAGCATAACTGATATCGGTCTCGAGTTCGGGCCTGCGGGTCTTCTGCCCCTTGTGGCGAGGGAATAATTTCTCAAACGGCACAACGGCGATGAATAAGAATATCAGAACGAACAGGCCCTCGGTCGAATAATACACCCCGGCAACGACCAGAGAAATAGCCACCAGACGAGCGAGGTAGCGGCGCTTCCAGGAAATCACCGGGATGTCCTCAAGCGAGGTATTACCATCGGTCACCGCCGCGACATTGTCTAATAATTTCACCGAACTGGAAACAGCACCTGTACCCTCATCCGAATTCAAAGGGATAATCCCCTCTTCGGCAAAACCCGATTCAGGGACCACGGGCACGGGTGGGAAAATCTCCCACTTCTATATGAAAATAAGCAATCCCTGTACCTCATATCCATCAATATCCACAGTATTATCATAAAGACCCGACTTCAAGCATCATGGTTTCGAATAGCGGGCTGGCAGTATCCGATTCTCAGGTGCTCGCGCGGGAGGTGAGTACTGGTAGCGGCGAAGCCACGAAGGAAGTGATACGAAGTACAGAAATTCGCAATAATCCTAAGTCGCGAGCACCGCTAAACGCGTATTAATGCAAAGTGCTCGCGCCGGGATTTGAACCCGGGTCGAAGGCTCGAGAGGCCTTCATGATGGGCCGCTACACTACGCGAGCAGTGTGGCAAGCCCGCCCACACACATCCCCTATTTAGCCCACTCGCAGGTCGGGATAGTTCCGCCCGATGAAATGTTTACCAGCCAAAAGGTGAAAGTGAAAACGCACACCGTCACAGACAATACACATTCACTTTCACCCTAACCCTGATTCGGTTCTTAATGTACCCCAGCCATGAACTCCAGCCAATGCTGATGAAAACCGAATACCCCCCCGAGAAGTCTGAAACCATACCATCCGACCATGCACACCGAGCCAGAACTTCGGCCGTCGCCACATCATACCAGCGCCCAGATAACCCCGGAGGTGACCCCGGATGTGACCCCGGAGGTGACCCGGGGAGTGACATAGGCGCATGGTCACAATTACGACCTTCCCACACCGACCACACCGGCAGAGGATCACCTGCTTGGAGCGATTCCGTCCTTAACCGCCTCGGCCATGCCAGCGGCCGTCTTCCGAGTGATCGTGACGACCGCTGCATGGCCTGGCACTGGCCTGGTGACCCAGTAAATGACGGTGAATCCACAGGAGAAAAGATCAGCGGAGTGATAGACAGTTCATTCACCTGGGCTCGCCTTGCTGCCAAAGCAAAAAATCTGTGTAATCTCAATAACTGTGGGGTGGAAGTTTGAGCCGCACCCGGAGAATCCGCGAAGCGGTGCACGATTACCTCGCATGTCGTGGCCAGGCTAATACGAATGAGATTTACGAGCATATCAACCAGCGTTTTCGCTGGGGCGCGACAATGAGCCAATTGGGTAATGTTCTGGCGCGCGACAAGAGATTCGCCAAGTCCGGCTTCGACGACGCCAGATTCAACGACGGGGGACGTTGCCGAGTATGCATCTGGAGCCTTTCAGCAACCAAGATGTCGGCCGAAGTGTAAAGTGTAGAATGGCTTAGGCGCAGACCATGGCACTACCGGCGTGGATGGAATTAATGCGCTTGAAAAACATTGCATTGGCGGTAATAACAGTATTCATCGGCGCATGGATAGCCTCGCCGGAAGATTGGTCGGCTATATCGATATTCCAAGCATCATTGCTGGCCGGTGCGGTCGCCTCATTCATGGGTGCAGGTAACACAATCAACGATATCAAAGACTCCGCCAATGACCGTGTCAATCATCCCGAAAGAGTACTGCCGTCCGGGCGCATGTCAATAGCCGCTGCGAAGCGTGTTGTGGTCATTTCCGCGATTTCTTCATTAATCATGATTATCACCTATAGCATATTGTTCTATAGTGATAAATCCGCACTCCCTTGGGCGACCATCAGCATCTGGGTCATAGCTGGAATTCTGACCTATACCTACGAAACCGGACCATCTTACAAGGAGCAAGGTCTTCTCGGTAATTTCGTGATATCTCTGATGGTGGGATTGGTGATAATCTTCGGCGCCACTGCCACCGATAATCATCTCAACCCACTGGTTCTATGTGTTGCTGGGACCGCGCTGCTGATTAATCTCGCCCGCGAGATTCTCAAGGATTGCGAGGATATGTCTGGAGATGCGGGGCGAGATAGCCTGCCTATGCGAATCGGTCTTGAAAATGCCCGGATGGTCGGATATGTAATTTCCCTGGCCGGACTGATGGTCGCCTCACTACCATATTATCTCGAACTCGGAAACTTGAGAATCGGGTTGCTCATCTTACAAATCCCCACCTTGTTGAACCTCATCACCCTGAATGGAGTCATTCATGGAGGTGATGACCTTCGGGCGCAGAAGCGCTTGCGTGTTGCGATGGCAACGGGGTTGCTGGGCTTTGTACTGAGCGTTGTTTTAGCCTAGACTTCCATTATCTCGGAATATACATCCCAGGAATCCCTTACCAACAGATAGGTTAGAATCGACATCTGCACCCACATTCGATTCTCAGCTTGGTCGAATACGACGCTCTGGACATGGTCGATGACCGCGTCGGTGACCTCTTCGCCGCGATGGGCTGGTAGACAATGCATGAACTTCCAGTCCTCATCGGCATGTTCAAGCAATTCCAGATTGACTTGGAAGCCGTCGAAATCGGCGAGTTTAGTCTCAAGGTGTTCCTCCCCCATCGATAAAAATGCATCTGTGTAAATGAAATTGGCATCTGAGACCGCCTCGACCGGGTCGTTAGTCTGCAGCAATTCAGCCCCGGTATTCTCGGCGATGCGTTTCGCCCGTTTGACTATCTTTTTATTCGGCTCATAACCTTCTGGAACCGCCCACTGGCAATCAACTCCTAACATTGCACAGGCCAGAATAAGGTCATGCAGGACATTATTCCCATCCCCTACCCATGCGACTTTAACTCCCTTTAGTCGGTCGCTATGCTCCATGATAGTCATCATGTCTGCCGCCGCTTGACAAGGGTGGTGGCGATCGGAAAGAGCATTGATAACCGGGACTGTTGCTTTGTCGGCGAGTTCAACCACATCCGCGTGGGCAAAACAGCGGTAGGTGATGCCGTCGAGGAAACGTGACAATACCTGTGCGGTGTCACCGATGCTCTCACTTTTGCCCAACTGGATATCACCGCTGAGTAAGGTCAGGGAATGTCCGCCCAGACGGTTGATTCCCACTTCGAATGAAACTCTGGTTCTGGTGCTAGGCTTCTCATAGATACAGCCGACCGACATGCCATCCAGAGGTTGCGATTCAGGGGCAATTTCATTATCGCCTTTGTAGGTGATCGCCCAGCGCAGAATCTCAGCAAAATCTTCGCCCAGATCATCGATTGCCAGTAGATTGGTCATCTCTTTCGACTCCTTCAAGTTCATCAAATAATATTCTGTAATGGTTCAGATAACTTCAGTCGCCGGCATCGCCCCCGAGGTCAGAGGCAAATCCATCGCGGACATCGGCCATACCACCGAAAATATCCTGGGAAAAGGACAGTACGTCGGCAAGGCCCTCCTCCAGTTCACTGGAGAGGGGTGTCAGGCCGGGGGAAACCGCGAAATCCTGTAGTAGACGTAACTGGCTGATGGCAAATTCCGTTCTCTGCCCTCCAGCCTCTTCATACAATGCCTGTTCCAGAGTTTCCAGGCGCTCAGACCATTCGATGATCTTCTCCAACTCATCCTCTTCGAGGAGGTCGACCTTGGAAAGGAAATTCTTACACGGCAAGCCAAGTCGGAATTCAACGATGCTGGACAGTAGCATCTGCGACACAAAACCACTGGGAGAGCGAGAAAGCATCGGGTCAAACAGGTAAATGATCAACGCCTGGTCGCGACCGAATATATCGATCAGGTGAATGGATGCTTCACGGAAGGCGAATAACTCGACTTGCCCGGGGGTATCTATGATCATCAGGTCTCCGGAAAGACCTTCCAATTCTTCGGCGATTTCGCTGGCTTGGGCGGCGAGTAAGTCAGCGGCAAGGATTTGTGCACCATTTGGCCCAAGGTCATATTCACTCATCACATCGGAAAGCGATATCATGTCGCGGACATCGAATTCGGGATCGTAATGAACCCGCTCGGCACCGGGGTCCAAATTGATGGTCAGGGTCTCGATCTCAAGGAACCGCGACCACCTCTGCATTGCCGTGACCAACGAACTCTTTCCCGAACCTGCGGTACCGACAACAAAGAGTACAGGTGGGGATGAGCCGTCTTGCGCCATGAGATGGCGGATGAACCCTCGTCCTTGAACCCTATGCTGGGATTTGCAGAACTAAAATAGTGAAATATTTCAGCGGATGATAATAATTCGTGAGAATCCACTCGCAACCATTAAACCTTGAGGGGAGATGGTAGGGATACTGAGATTACCCTGTGGGTGGAAATGACATGAGTGATAAAGAACCAATGACGCCGCCACCACCGCCCGGAATGCCACCTGCCCCTCCTGAGGTACCGCCACCACCGGCGCCCCCCGACATGGGTGAGATGCCACCGCCACCTCCTGACTTGGGTGGGATGCCACCGCCACCTCCTGACTTGGGTGGGATGCCACCACCACCTCCTGACTTGGGTGGGATGCCACCACCACCACCTGACTTGGGTGGGATGCCACCACCACCACCTGACTTGGGTGGGATGCCACCACCACAACCTATGGATGCACCGCCGGCCCCACCTGAGACGCCACCGCCACCTCCTGACTTGGATGGGATGCCACCGGCACCTCCCGACATGGATGGGATGCCACCACCACCACCACCGATGGATGCACCACCGGCTCCACCGGGGATGCCACCGGAACCACCGATGGATGCACCACCTGCTCCACCCGAGATGCCACCGGCTCCACCCGAGATGCCACCGGCTCCACCCGAGATGGATGAGCCAGTAGAAGTTGAAGAATCTGAAAAAGTGCAAGATTCACACGGAATAGTTTCTCTCTTGGCCCCACCACCACCGCCACCTGGATCAGAGGATGAGGAAACTGCTGAAGGTGAAGCCGACACACCTGCCAGTGATGCTTTGGCTGCTGCCAGTGCCCTAGCGATTCCGGTCGAAGTGCCAGACACCAGTGCCGGAGCGATAATTCGTTCCAGCGATGAGGTTGACTCGGTTCAAGGCGACAAGATATTGGGTACTATTCACGAGGAGGAAAAATCCATATTGAATTCTGATGGCGACATCATCAAGCAGAAAGTCAAAGGAATTCTGACCGTCGAGAATCCAAGTTCAGCCGACCGCCTTTGGGATATCGATATCTTTCTCGGTGATGTTGACAATACCAATGTCGGCGGCAAACACCTCGCTATCTCTGAACTGGAAGCGGGCAAGACCCATTCTCAGAACTATAAGGTTAAGAATGCAAGAATGTTGGTTGTCCGTGAGAGAATCGATACCAATCCGTCCCGTGACCAAGAGCGCAGTCTCTCGGTTGCTCGAGCCGATGAGGCGAGTCATATCAGCATTGAATTAGAGATTGAAAACGTATCTGATGTGGAACTTCACGATGTTTGCGTCAGCAGGAAAATTCCCGCAGAATTAGAGTTGTCATCATCTGATGCCGAGATTGAAGAAGGTAGTCTGACTTGGAATATCGGCAGCATCGGTGCGGGTGAGAGTAGGTCGCTTTCCGTCGAGGCGAATATACTCGTCGCCGGTGTCGAGCCTATCTATGCGGGGAAGACGTCTGCCACCTACCGCTCCGACGCCGCACTTTCATCGATGAATTTCAGAGAGTTGGATGCCTTCTGTCGAGGCTTCTCATACATGGTGGTGGATGAGGACGAACGCCCGGATAACTGGAAGTGCCAGGCGGTATTCGAAAATCGTAGTTCGTTTGCTGTCGACCTGGTCAAACTGCAAGTGCGAATGTCGGGCTCTGATGAAATGTTATTCGACATCACCGATGTCGAAGAGGATGTACTTCCTGATTGCAAGTGGGAATCGGAGATCAAGGTTATCGAAGCGACCGAGCAACCGGTGTTCACAAACGAATTAGCTTACACAGTACTACCACGTGTAACTCACTCAACCAACGGAAATATAGAGTTGGAGGAACAAGTATTCCAAGTTCTTGAATCGAGTGTCGAGAAGACCTACGACGCCGAGGTGTTACGCAGTTATCGCGAGCAGGTGGTCGGTGCCAAGATGACCATCACCAACACTGGTTCATCTGACATCAACTTGATGCGAATCACCGATGACATTCCAGGATTGTTCAGTGCCCCAGACCTCGATGCCCTTCGCATCCACATGAACGGGAAGTTATTATCGGCAGACCAATACCGTGCCGAATTGAAGGAAGGTGTTTCACTTGAGGATTTCCGCCGCAGCCCCGATGGTGCTGGCCATACATTGACTCTCACAATCGGAACAAAAGGTCCTCTCGGACTCAAGCCTGGAAAGGCCATTGACATCACCTACTCTTTGACCGCGCCTGACCCGAGCCCGGAAAATACCGATGTTGCTGCACCAGCCAAGGTGGAGTTCAGTGCCGAGCGTTTTGGCCCGGTATGTGCTCGATCGGCTGCTACAGACCCGGCGATTCGCGTCAGTCATAGGCGCAAGAAATTCAGTGCCGGAAAGACCGTCATACCAGCCGGTGGCAGTGGTAGATACGAGATTCTCATCATGTTTGAGAATCGCTCGGACACCGCTTTGAGAGACTTGATAATCCATGATGTCGTACCATCGAGTTTTGAGATGCTTGACTGTATTGTACGCGGCTCTGGTCGAAAGGAGCGAACCGATGTCGAGATGAGTGCCAAGGATAGTGACTCTGGTTCAGTCATTCAATGGCACGTGCCTATCATCGGTAAGAATGAGCGCCTTGAGGTTTCTTACGAAATAATGGGCGAAGGTGAATTCAATGCCGCTGAAATGCAGAAGTTCCACGGTGCAACTTTCGGCGACGAAGTTGAAGATGACCCCGGACTGGCCGCAATTGCTGGTGCTGATTCCACCGATGGTTCAACAATGGATTCAGGGAAATTGATGAAGTTGAAGAAGGCTGAGTTGGTCGCATTGGCAGAATCTGCCGGACTTGAAACCTCTGGAACGAAAAAAGACCTGGTCGAAAGGTTGTGTTCTGCTTCAGAAGATGAGGGTGGCGATGAAGAGGATGTTTCCATAGCCGATCCGGGTGGCGAGGGTGATGCTGATTCCGACTCCAGCGACAAGGGTGATGCTGATACCGACTCCAGCGACAAGGGTGATGCTGATTCCGACTCCAGCGACAAGGGTGATGCTGATGCCGATTCAGGTGGCGAGGACGATATTGATTCTGTCGGAGATTCCGTCGAGGAGGCATTCGTGGAAACTGCCGAGACTGAAGAAGTCGAGAGCGGTGCACATGCTGATGTTCGAGATTGCCCCGCTTGTGGAACCTCAAACTCAGCCTCTGCAGGCACCTGCGGTACCTGCGGATTTGCATTCTGAGTCCCGTATTCACCTCACCTTCACCAAATCGAACCGGAAACGGTGGATTGATGCTCCCAGCTGTGGTTGAACTCGGCAGAACTGGATTGAGTCGTCCTCATCCTAACGGGTCTGTAAAGGAGAGGGAGAATGGGCGGAGGTATGAACATCTGCTCCAATAGTGGTGATTCTCCGGCATCACAGTGGGAATTCCCACGGTGGAAATGGGTGAGCTTGATTTGTTTCATCGACGATCATGACAACCGTGGTCGCCAAGTCACGCAGGATCTCCTCCAACCTGCCGTCGGCATCGGGGATGCGGTTATTTCGGCCATCGATGATCAGCCACGAGTTCGGATTCTGCAATAACCAGGAGTCTAACTCGGGCGCCACAGAAGCGGCGTGGGCCTCGGGGTCACTTCGGAACCAGTGCATTCCCTCAAGAACATTTTCAACTCTGTCAGTCCAGCACCATACCAACGGCATCGCGGGTAGATTTGCCAATTGGGCCAACAGATTCTCCGCCGCACAGATGCACGGTCTGCCAACCATCGGCATCGGTTGTCCATGCAACCAATAGCGGTCACCGACGACACCACCATCGATGACCTCAGCAGGGACCGCAGAGGGTGCGATGCGGATTTGTCGCTCGTCGTCTGGCATGGTCAACGGGCACATCGACCATTCTATCATGTTTCAATCTCACGCCGTGGTGACCACGACTGTACTCAGCGAAGATACCCCCCCGTTCAATCGACAAACTAAAAGAGTAGCAAGAGGCCAATGTTCAAGGGCAATAGATGGCCGCATGAGGACGTGAGTCAAGCACATGATGGGCAACAACCACCGGCCCCTGATGGTGGGCAGATGTTCATGATGCTCATCTTCATGCTACTGATGACCTTCTTACTGATGAATGAAGGTTTCAGGTCCGGGCTGTCAACATATGCCGACCCCGTGCTATCACCATGGCTGCCAGAGGAGGCGTATTTCGTCATCACCGTCTTGATAATAGGTACCTGCTCAATGCTGGTGAATACGATACTTCGTAACTTCTTCATCGACCCGATTCACCAGGCGCATGTCGGCCATAGGATGGGTCAGGTAAGGCGAATGAGCAATGATGCAAGAACGTCGAGAGATGCTGCGAAAATGGAAAAGGCGCAGAAATTACAGTTACACATCATGCCTGAGCAGACCAAACTCACCATGGGTGGAATGAAACCGATGATGTTCACATTGATATTCATCATCGCGATTTTTTCCTGGATCGGCATGGTGGTAGAGGATTTTCGCATCGGCTACGTCAGTCTACCATGGATTCCCAAGTGGGATATGCTCGGCGATAAATTCCTCTTCTTCCCAGCTTGGATAGCCACCTACATCTGCTTATCAGCCCCTTTGGGGCGAGCGGTCGACCGCCACATCAAATTGTGGCGCTACAAGTACCATCCGGTGGTAATCGCTGGAGAGACCATCAAAGAGCCGCTGCTTCATCTGGTCACCACAGATGTTGCCAAGACACGAATGACCCGCAGTCGTCACCGCCGAGGTGGGCCGCGGAAGCAGAAATCGCAACATGTTAGTGACTCAACAACCAGTTCGGCCACCAACTCCGATGCAGAGCCCGGTGCCGACCTGGTCTGCCCACAATGCGACAATGATATCGTCACCCGGAGTGAAGGAAGAAATCGGTGTATGGTGTGCATGCACAAGTGGAGGTAGATACATGGTCAATATCACCATCTCGGGGCCTCCCGGTAGCGGCACCTCGACCCTGGTTGGGAAACTGGAGCGGCATTTCGGCTGGTCATCTCTGAACGGCGGTCAGGTCTTTCGAGATGAAGCCAGCAGAAGAGGACTGGATCTGCTCGCCTTCGGACGACTCTGCCGCGACGACCTGTCGGTCGACCGTGCACTGGATGAGGAATTACAACGACGGATCAGCGAAAACGATGGTCCCGACATCATCGAGAGCAGACTAGCCGGAAGATGGGCCTACCAAATAGGGGTGGATTGCGTCAGATTATGGCTTGAGGTCTCTGAGCGTGAAAGAGCCCTCAGAGTGGTTGCGCGCGAGGGCGGAACCCTAGAGCAGCGGCTGTCTGACTCAGCCACGAGAATGGCAATCGACCACAGCAGATTCGCTGAGTTATACGGTTTACAGCCCTCTGACCCCGAACCATATAGCGATACTATCTCCGCTGATGACATGAGTGCAGATGAAGTATTTATAGAAACATTGACGATTTTGCAGAAGAGAGGTTTTGGCGATGTCTGAGCAGTGGATTCTCGATACCTTGGCCAAAACCGATCCAGCCCATGGCTGCGCCCCCGAAGAGCGCAGCATTGAGCAGTTGCTTTGCGCCGCGGTGATTCTGCTCGACAAGCCGTCAGGCCCCTCTTCGCATCAATTGGCGGCTTGGGCAAAAGACCTGATCGGGCTCGAGAAGATGGGGCATGGTGGAACCCTCGACCCATTTGCGACCGGAGTGTTACCACTTCTGCTGGGAAAGACGATGCGCTTGACCGGTGCGATGCTCGGTCATGACAAGTGCTACATCGCGGTGATGCGCTTCAGCGATGCACTTGGAGGCGATGAATTGGACTCAGCCACCGCAGCACTAAAAGGGCGAATCTACAATGTCCCACCGGAGATTTCAGCGGTGAAGATCCAGGTGCGTACCCGTACCGTATCGGTTTTTGAGGTGCTCGAAATCGAAGGTCGCTACGCGGTGATGAAAATCGAGTGTGAAGCGGGTACCTACATTCGCACCATCGCCCGAGACCTCGGATTACTTATTGCCCAAGAGGTCGAGTTGGTCGAACTGAGACGGCCCTACTCAGGAGATTTCGACGAGCGCCACTGCGTGACCATGGAAACTATCGCCGATGCGTTTTGGCTGTGGCAGACAAAGTCAGATGAGTCCGCACTGCGTAAGATTCTATTACCGATCGAGACTCTGGTAGAAGGTTTTCCTCAAGTCGTCGTCAAGGATGCTGCGGTCGGTGCACTTTCACATGGTGCACCATTGGCCCGCCCCGGTGTGGTCAGCGCCAGCAAAGGGGTGAGCAAGGGAGAGACGGTTCGAATCATGACCTTGAAAGGAGAGGTCATCGCACTGGCAGAACTGATTGTCGATTCCGACTCAATGCAACAGATGTCAAGCGGGGAAGTGGCCAAATCACAATCGGTGCTGATGGACATCGACGTATATCCCCGAGCGTGGAAGAGCGAGTAATCAAGCTTCCACGTATTCTTCATATACCCATTCATCGGTCTCTAATCTTATCTTGAGTTGCCTCATATTTCCACACACCGCTTCCTCACCGAAGTGGACCCACACAGTCACGGAAGCAAGCGTTCTTCTCAGGTTGTGCTTGTAAAGTTTTCTCGAATATTGCGATTATACGAACCATAGTGCTCGTTTTCCTCACGGGAAAATAGACTTTAGAATTTTATCCTACTCGATTTTCCTGATCGGCGCCGGGCTCAACATCAAGAATAACCCGACCAACATCAGTAGAACCAGAATTGTCCCACCCCAGACTGCAGCCGAGCCGACCGCAAATGAAGAATCGACCTGAGTCGACGGTTCTGTGGATACAATCTCGATGGTCAAGACTCTGGAAAAGGCATTGTTATCTTCATTCGACTCAAAAACGTCACCACCGCTATCCAATTCAATCACCAGTAGTACGGTGTCATCATCAAATGGCACCACCCATGGACAGATGGCGGTCTCGACCATCCCCGACTTGATCTCCGCAACCATCACCATCTTCATCAGATTGCCGTCGGCCTCGCATTGCACGGTCACGAAATATGCGTTTGACTGCCCGTCATTGCGAATGTGTACCTGCACCTCGACCTCGCTTCCACTCGTGAGGTTGCCGATTAAGATCACCTCTTCGACGACAAGGTCGGCAGTCGCCATCACCTCGACATTGACGTTGCGTACCACGCTCAAGTTGCCATCACTGATGGTGATCTGCAGATCGTACTCACCGGCGACGGTAGGACTCAGTTCCAACCGACCTTCCTGCTGATTCCAACTCGCCCAGGAATATGAGGCATCAACCGATAATGTGGGTGAATCGACATCGGCGAAACTCAACGGTAGCAGGTAGACCTCGCCGAGTGAAACTATCACTGTGGTCGGCAGTGCCTCGACCAGATAGGGTGCATCGTTCAGAGAACTGACGATGACGGTGAAATTCTGTTGCCAATAATTCCCTGCTGAATCGGTAACGGTGACAGTGACGATGGTATTACCGCTCTGCTCATCCTTCTGTCTTATCCGGATCTGGTCACCGACGACATCTACCGTGACGATGTCGTCGCGGTCTTGGGAGACGCTTAGAATCAATTCGGTATTGCTTGCCCGGTCGTCACTACAGGTATTGAGAATCGGCATCAGTCTGCCGACACCGTCCTCGAGAAGTTCAAGGTCTCCGATGGCCATGCATTCCGGGTCCTCATCCCACTCTAATGCATAACCACCTGAAAGCCTCATGCTATCGACCTGGACAACAGTGGTCGCAGGTTGACCATCGCTGGCCCAGGAGAATACGATGGCAAACGATACATCCACACTTGAATCGTCACTCGGAAGATGGCCGCCGACCGGAATCGCCAGGCTGTAGGTGCCGAGAGCGGTCAGATTCTGGCGATAGACCTCAACCCCAGAAACCTTCACCTCTAACCACGACGTGTTGGCAAGCCCATCCAGAGATTGTCCAATCTGCCAGTCAAAATTCAGTGTCGGGTCATTGATGTCGATACGCACACTGGAGATGCAACCACTGAATACCGTGCCCTGTAATTGTAGGAATGCAAAGGCCGGTAGAACTTCCCCCACCAGATGACTTGATTGTGATGACCAATTTTCACCGTCGTTGGAAGTCGTCACCTTCCAAGAGGTATTGCCATCCGCAGTCACATGTAAGCGCCCCCATGACTGGCCCTGTGGACGAGACAGTACCTCGCTGTTCCACACCCCCGGCGAAACGCTGGAATTCTCAAGCCCGCAAGGGCTCAGCGAAATCCCGTTGTGGGTGCCTGCCGAGGTGTTTATCTCCAGCACCGGCCAATCGCCGGTGAAGGTCTGTTCGGCAACCGCGGTTTCTAGGCCGTACCACGGCGCTCGGTATACCACTTGAAATCCAACCGCATCTAGGCGCATCTCAGAATCATCGGTGCCTCCGACCGAGGCGTAATCAATCTTGATATTGGCATTGCCAATATCCTGCCAAGAGTAATTCTGTGAACTGACATCCTTGCTCCAATACGGGCTGGTCATATAGAATAATCCGGATTGGGTATGGGTGAATTCCTTGACCAGATGATTCATTCCACCAACCTCGATGCTGACCCGGACCGAATCCGAGTAGAGGGGGTCGGGTACATTGAAAGTCAGTACCAGAGCAAGAGATTGTATTGCATATGATTCCATTCCAGAATACAGGAAAC
>JAPOGE010000044.1 GCA_028283345.1 Candidatus Poseidoniales archaeon | reverse complement strand
GAGATTTTGGCTGGGAACCGACACTGTATGTATTGGCCAACAACCCGCTGGAATTAGTTGAAAGGACGCACACCTTCTTGGCCGCTTTGGCATGATGAAATGGATGATGTTCCACCTCAACCTCAATTGCTGAAAGTTGTCCGCCCTCAACTCAGATGGAGAAAAAGAGACAAGGAGATTTGAAATGAGGAAAATATTGATAGTTTGCTCGATAGTGCTCGCAGGTACACTGAGCGGTTGTCTGAATCCCTCGGGTGGCGATGACATCATCTTCGACCCTACAGCGCCCGACCGGTGTGAATCATTCACCCCGGCCATCAGAAGTTCCAACGATACGCTGAGAATCTTGACCTACGACATTTATACCCTGAGCGATGCGGTGGTAAGTGAGTTCACCAATCAATCCGGTTACCAAGTGGAGTTCATTCGCACCGATGATGCGGGGGGAATTCTCGACCAGATGATGCTGACTAAAGATGCACCGCAGGTCGACCTGATGATCGGACTCGACAATTCCTATGTCGGAATCGCACTCAAGAATTGCCTTTTGCAATCTCATCAGGCCAATACGAGTTCAATCGATGCCTCATTTGAGCAAGGGAATTTCGCCGGCGAAGATTCGCTGGTTCCGTTTGACCATGGTTACGTTTGCATCAATTATGACAACCAATACGTCGACGGTGAAAATGTATCCATCCCCACATCGCTGGAGAATTTCACCGAGGAGGTATGGAAGGGCAAGGTTGCGTTCCCTTCAGCTGTGACCTCTTCGCCCGGCCGAGCCTTCATGCTCGCAACGACCGACTATTTCGAGGGTGATAGCGAGTGGGACTGGTGGGCTGCAATGAAGGCAAATGAGGCGATTTTTACTTCCGGATGGACCGAAGCCTACTCAGTTCACTATTCTGGCGGCTACGGGCAGGGGTATCCTGGCTACATAGGCGATGCCCATGCTACGGTTTCCTACTGCCACTCCCCAGGAGTTGAAGCATACTTCGGAAGCAATTGGACCACCTCGGTAGCACTGGATCTACCGCGGGCTTCGTTCCATCAAATCGAGTATACTGGAATCGTCAATGGAGCGGCAAATGTCGATGCTGCCAATGCTTTCATCGAATATCTGATCTCCGAGGAAGTCAACCGGAACATGCCGACTAATAATTACATGTACGGGGTATTGCAAGGCGCTGATTTGCCTGAAACGGATGGATATCGATTCCATTCGCTAGTACCTGATGAGCCGGCGAATCTGAATCTGGCTGAACTTGACATTGAAGCCTTGGTCAGCCAGTGGCTGGATTCCACCTCATAGAAAATGAAATGGTAGAGTGAAAAGAGATGTTATCTAGGGTTCTGCGAACCTTGGTGATCTCAACCTATGCTCTGATGATCTTGGCACCGGTCGTAATTGCCATCGATAGATTATGGGCCGTGACCGGAGTTGCGCCGTGGCAGGCCTTTGGCTTGCTGGGTGACCTTGCTGTCGCCGATGGAGTCCTGCTGTTCACCTGTTTGGTTTCAGTCACAGCTTCGCTTCTGACATTGGCATTAGGACTGCCATTAGCCATCGTACTAGCAAAATATGAGTGGAAGAATATCGCCTTGATAAGGGCGATTCTAGTACTACCATTTGTATGTCCGGCGATAGTTGCGGCGATGGGCTTCTTGGTACTGTTCGATGCTGGGGGGCCTTTGAACTATGTCGGCATCGACCTGTATCAGCAAAGTGGTATTATCGGCACTATTTCAGCGACCTTGGGCTTTGCTAACATCGGGCATTTCATCGCCTTGTCATTAGCACTATGCTGGTTCAACCTATCTCTGGTAATTCGTTTCATTGAACCAACTCTGGCAAACATGAATCCCGACTGGGAAGACCAACTGAAGTTATTGCCGCAGGGAAAATCACTTTGGCAGCGAATCAGGCACCTGTACGCCCCGATACTGGCACCGGGTATCATCGCCAGCGCCGGCCTTACATTCGTCTTTTCATTCACTTCCTTTGCTCTGGTCAGATGGCTGGCTCCCAGCGCTGATACTTTAGAGACCCTGATGGCAGATTACGGTGGTTCGGCCGGAATATATGGTTACAGAATAATGTCGTCTGAGATCGTCTTGGCGAGTTCGATGGTGCAAATCGTGATTCTCGGATCTGCCCTGTGGCTGGTCAGTCATATGCAGAGTCTGCACCAGAGCAGAATCGCTATCGTTGCCGAATCATTTCGCCGAAAACAACAGGGAAAAGCCAAACTCGGGCACCGAGCAATACTAGTGTGTGGTGTGGTTTTTACAGTCTTGCCTCTGCTACTGACAATTATTTCGTCGTTTAAGATGCGGGTGGTGGAAAACGGTCAGATCTCGACCGAATGGACAACACAGGGATGGAGTATCGCGTGGCGAGGAGATTTATCCTATGCCGGGGCTGGAGAGGCACTAGGTTACTCCTTGGTCTATGCCGCGCTAACCTTGGTCATTTCCATGCCATTGGGTTGGATGATGGCGGCAACAATTCATTCACTGGAGAAAGAAGGCAAGTTGGTAAGAGCGAAAATCGTTGATTTCATCTCATTCGCACCGTTGATCGTATCGGCGGTGATGGCGGGTCTAGGCATCCTGTTGGGAATCATCATGTGGTTTCCAGAATTATTTGCTTGGTTTTTACTCCCGGTATGGGCGCATATCATGATGGTAACTCCGTTCGTGGTAAGGGTGATGCTACCGGCTCTTCGTTCGATGGACGAACGCTATATCGAGCAGGCAAAGATTTTGAGATTGAACCAATTCCAAAGGTTTCGACTTATCACTCTACCGAGTCTGAAGGGGCCAGTGATTGTTGCATCAGCGCTGTGCCTGGCCTTTTCCTTGGGTGAATTCGGTGCCACATGGGTACTGGCACGAACCGGAGATTGGACGACATTGTCGGTATTGGTTGACGATCTGATGTCGCGACCGAATTATTTTCCCGGAGTCAGACCAGCGGCGATGGCCAGCGCCACGATTCTCATGTCGCTGACACTGGCATTATTCTTCATCTCCGAGAAATTCAGGGATTCGAAAGATACCGGGGGGTTCTGATGACATTGAAGATTTCGGGTATCAACAAGTCATTCGACGGGAAGAGAATTCTCGCAGGGGTGAGCCTGGTTGTTGCCGATGGCGAGATAGTGGCGCTGATTGGCGCCTCGGGTAGCGGCAAGTCGACTTTGTTGAGGATAATTTGTGGGCTCGAATCTGCAGATGATGGTGAAGTGATGCTGGCGGGAGAAAATATCGGCGAGATTCCGTGTGAAAAACGTAACATCGGGATGATTTTCCAGTCGCCGATTCTCTATCCTCATATGAATGTCGCAAGAAATCTCCACCTCGGAATCGGCGAGAAAATGAGTCGAGAAGAAAAAGATGAGTTGGTCGAGCAGATCTTGAACGATGTCGACCTAGCGGAATTTCAGTTGCGGAATGTCGACGAATTGAGCGGTGGAGAAGCGCAGAGAGTAGCCCTGGCTCGGACCTTATTGACCAAACCACGGGCCTTGTTGATGGATGAGCCGTTTTCGGCCCTCGATACCGAATTGCGCATATCATTGGCCGAGAAAACCAAGAAATTATTATCGCAGTTGGATATCCCGATAATCCATGTCACCCACGATGTCGATGAAGCTCAACGAATTGCTGACCGAGTGGTCAGCCTATCTGAAATCAACAACCTGTGAAGTGCCTTCGCTTGCTCGGACCTGATTATGCGAGTCGCAGACGCTCATCTGAGACTCTCTGTGCCTTACTGCTGATGAGGGATACTGTATTGCTTCTATCGCAGTCTCCTCTTCACTTGCTCCTCGCCGTGCGTCCGCAGAATCCTAATGTCAGGTTCGGACGCACTACCAATGTTGAAAGGGCGTCGGGAACGAGGTTAGGCCATGGCTGGTGCCGAGTCTTATTACGACTGGAGTGAGAGGTATCGACCCGGGAGTGAGGAAGCACTCGAGGGAAACATCCGCGCTCGACAAACCATCCGCACCTGGTTAGAGAGATGGAGCCGTGGCAAGCCACAGAAGAAGGGTTTGCTCTTAGTCGGACCGCCGGGGGTCGGAAAGACCACTATCGCCAGGGCGATCGCCGCCGACAAGGGTTGGGATGTCATCGAATTGAATGCCAGCGATGACCGTAATGCCGCGGCGATTCGTAAAGCCGCCACCAGAGGAGCGACCCATCGTTCACTATTCCACCAAGAGCAGATTGAAGATACCCAGACACAGAGGACAATAATCCTGCTCGATGAAGTCGACCATATCGGCGGCAGTTTCACCGCCATCAACGAGGCGAGAGTGCACGAGAATGTTATCGCCGAGAGCGCTGAAGATGTCGATTTGGCAGGTGATAGTGGTGGCAAGGGTGAATTGTTGAATTTGCTACAGAAAACTTCCCAGCCGGTCATTCTGGCCTGTAATGACGAGATGCGGTTCTGGGGGCGTGGGCGCAATTGGCGCACCTCTAGAGATAAGGTGTTACGGCTGGCGTTGAAGGTGGATTTTCGCCGCGCCGATGAGGAGGCAAAACGACGAATCTCCCGTCGGGTTCTGCAGGCTGAAGGGATTTCAATCGATCCGGGTGCCCTCGATTTTTTCGTCCGCCAAAACCCCGGAGACCTACGCGCCCTGGTGAAAGACCTACAGATGCTGGCTCAGGCAGGTAACGGGCATATCGATTTGAGTCTGGTGCGACAATTTTCAGAACTGACCACACGTGATAGCACTCTGGACACATTTCCGGGATTAGAAAGACTATATAGAGCCAATACTTCAACTGAAGCGATTAGAATAGTTCGGCTTATCGATAAGGACCCTGACGATATGGCTGCCTGGATTTCATGGAATAATTCATCGGTCTATAGCGATATTTCTGCAGTGGCCAGAGGGGCGCGAGCGCTGTCGGCATGTGATTTGGCATTGCACGTTCGTTTCACCAATCGTGCCTACCGTGCCTGGTACTGGGGCTCTTGTCTATCCAGCCTGGCCGCCAGTGTGGTAGCCGATGTCGATGCTGGCCGACTGTCGATTTCATTTCCTGAGAATTTGCGGCGCGGGCGGGAACCTTGGCGTCGTGGAGGTATAATAGAGAAATTAGCCGATTCCTGTGGTTGTTCAAGAAAAGCCGCCCGTCAGGAATTGTACCCACCACTGGCAGCCGTACATTCTCCGACCGTTGAAGGCAGTGATACCAGTGATTTCACCCTATCATTGGCCTATGGGCCGGATGGTGATGAGCACATCACTCTTTGCGCACTCAAGCCTAGTTTGAAAGCCACCAAGGAATTGGTCAGCCGCTATCATCAAGCCGAAGACATTGCGCTTCCATCCCCATCGACGGCGATTCCCAAGTCTTCGCCAGGGGTCGAACCACGAATACCGGACCCGGTCGACGATGAGCGTGAAAAACTCGAGGATGGTGATTCATCGGACAATCAGCAAAAACTGTTCTGAATACACCTCCGCGGGGGAGGGTGAAAATACTGGCGTGCGCCGAGAAAAGCGGGTTTCCTCAGTCCCCACGCTTGAATAACTTCCTGAATTTTCGCAGAGAAGCCTTGTCGGTTCCGACCTCCCGCTCCTCATTGTGCCAGGTTCTGGGATGTAGGAGTATCAGCACGGTAAGCAGTTCCAATCGGCCTAGCCACATCAATACCGAAGTCCACAGAAGTGCCGGAGTATTCATCGATGACCAGTTATCTGTAGCGCCAAATGACCCTAGAGCAGGTCCAGTATTTCCCAACGAGGAGGCGACAACCGAAATTATTGTCTCGAAACTATGCCCGGGAAGACAGACTGCCAATACCAATGAAGAAAGAATGAACAACCCCATCCAAACTATGAGCATGCCGACGATAAGCGAGATGAAATCCTCTTCGATTACTTCGCCGTTCATGCGGATGGTCTTGACTTGGCGGGGATTAACAATCCGGGTCAACTCCCTGAGAGCCACTTTTATCGCCAAGTTAAATCTAAGAACCTTCAAACCACCACTGGTAGAGCCTGCAGAAGCCCCCATAACCATCAGGAAGAGAAGTATCAATAGGATGACCGTCGGCCACGGGGTGCCAGAATAATCGGTGCTGACGTAGCCGGTTGAGGTTCCGATGGAGATGATGGTGAAAGCGGAGTTGCGAATCGCCTGACCTATTTCCCAGCCAGAAAATTGTAGCACTACGGCGGTGAAAACAATACAAATGAGCAGTATGGCTGTATAATATCTCAACTCCTCGTCACGGAATACTCGCTTCCACTCGCGGTCGACAAATAATGCCAGAAGACTGAAATTCACTCCAGCCAGAAACATGAATGCGATGATTATAGTTTCCACGGCGACGGAATCGTAGTACGCAATATTAGCATCGTGGGTTGAGAAGCCCCCGGACGGCATTGTAGTTAGCCCATGGTTAATCGCATCGAAACCACTCATTCCACCGGCGGTGAACAAGAGAATGATCTCCAATAGGGTGAGGCCAATGTAAATCGCCCATAGAACAATCGCGGTCTCTTGCAGTCGGGGGCGGAGGCGTGAAAGTGAAGGACCGGTCAATTCAGCCCGCGCCAATGACATGCCGCCACCGAGAATACGCGCCAGCAATACCATGCCGATCATGATTATTCCCATACCCCCCAGCCATTGCGTCACACTGCGCCATAACAGCACCCCTTTGGGCTGTGCATCGAGGCAATCCGGTGTGGTGATCTGGCAATTGGGACTCATCCGCCAATCGATTACCGAGGCGCCGGTGGTGGTGAATCCCGACATCGCCTCAAACCACGAATTCACCGCTCCGCGAGCGATATCAGCCATGGTCGCACCGTCGGTGAAGGGGCCGTTGAACACCCCGGTCAACCAGTAGGGGAGAGCTCCTATCGCCACTGCTACCGGCCACGCGAGAGCGACCGCGGCAAAGGCCTCGGAATCACGAAGGCGTTCGTTGGTATCCGGCCGTACAAAGAAGGTGAGCAAACAATAACCGAGGATGCCGGCGACGGTGATGGGGATGACGAAACCCTTGAGTCCGGTCATCGGATCATCCATGATTATGGTCACCAGCATGGCGACGGTCAACGGGATGATCAACAGCAGAACTATTGCGCCCAAAATCAGGGCGACCACATCTTTTCGCATTTTGTCACTCCACGAACTTTCGCTTCAGGTCATCTACTCGCTCGGGTGGTAAGAAGCACAGTAACCGGTCACCTTCCTGCATGACCCTCTCAGCATTGGCCGCCAAGGTCACTCTGGCACCATCCGGGTCAAGCCGCTGGATAAATGCAACCTTACAGTATGAAGGCATCTTGATCTCCGCCAGTGACGAGCCGATTCTATCATCTCCCGAAGGTATTGTCAAACCGATACCGACCAGCCCCGGGATGGTCTCCAAGACCCCATATGAACCTGAGAGGACGTCGTGAATCTTGGTGAGGATCATATCGACGCAAACTCGTTTCTTGTTGACTGCAAAGGTAATTCCCATACCCTTTACGACACTGACGAGGTCAGCATCATTGAGAATCAACCCAGTGCGAGGAACGCCGAGGTTCTGCGCCAATAATGCCACTGCGATACTCGCATGGTCATCATCAAGGGCGGCCACCGCGATATCGTGATGCGGAAGTTCGACCTCGCGCAGGAGTTCTCGGTCGTGGTGGTCACCATTGATGACATCGAGATTTGGGTGACTACCGATTTCACTTCCAGCCAACGCATTGGCGATTGCCAGATCTGGTTCTATCACCGTTACTTCGCAACCATCAGAGATATAGGCTTCTGCCAATTTGGAGCCGACGTGATTGGCACCGAAAACCGCCACCCTCGGGCATTCGGGAAAATCGTCCTCATCGTGACCCAACAAACGAACGATGCGAGGGAATGAACGTATTCCGATGGCGGCGACGGCAACCTGGTCCTTTGGTTTCAACAGAGTCTCATCAGTGGGAATGATAGAGGGCTGGCCGTGGCGCTTCATGCCGACGATCGTCGGCATTCCTCCGACTCTTGATTCTGCTTCACGCAAAGTACTGAAAGCTAGATCACGAGCATCCTTGGTCAGCTCCAATTCGACGATGTAGGCCTGATGGCCGAATGGAATCACTTGGTCGAAGCAGGTCACCCGCAATCCGGTTTTCAAGCGTCTGATACTACCCTCGATCGGCATCACAGCGTAATCCACACCGCTCCATTCCCGCAGTAGTCCATCCTTCGACTCCTGCACCAGGTCGGGGTCCGAAACCTGGCAGATGGTCAATAAATCCCCGGCTGAATTCCCATTCTGCGAATATTCATGCCGAGCCATCGCACAGGCCAGTAGATTACGTTCATCGGAGCCGGTGGCGGCGATGAAAACGTTGGCTTGATGAATCCCCGCCATCTTCAACTTGGCGCGGTCCATCACATCGCCATGTAGCACCAGCGCATCGATATTCTGCGCCGACTTGACCGCTGCGGCCGAGTTGTCGAGAAGTACGACATCGCGATTCTCACTACGAAGATTTTTTGCCAGACCGACACCTATTCTACCCGCTCCAGCAATGATGATCAGCATATATTCACCTCAGAAAGACTCGGGGTCCACTCTGACGAAATATGTACCACCGATATAGTCCGGACTGCCGACGGTATCAATCACACTGCCATACAATGCCCGACCGCCATTCGACATAGTGAATGACCAGCCACGATAAGCGCTATCGATAAGGTCGCCAGTCGGATCGGCAACCTCGATCCAGTCGGTCACCGCGGTGGGTGTGTGCAACAGCCATTTATTGTTCACAACATCAACCTCCCCCAATATATAGCAGGAATCGATGGTGATTCCTTTGTCGGCACACCAATCTTCACTCAAAGGTAACATGACATTGGCCCACGCATGACCTTCCCATTTCTGATTATGTGGATTCAATAGAATCCCAAACTCGTACCAGGTCGGGATTTCCTTCACCCGCATCAGGCTCATCCAGGCATTCGACACCTCGTCACAATCGCCGGTACCTGTTTCGATACACTCTGAGCCGCTGATGGGATTGATATCCGCATTGGGATCATAGATGATTTTCTCAACCAGAAAATCGAAAGCGGCGCGGGCGAATGCGTAAGCATTATCACTCAGTTCACCCGGCAGAGATGCGTAAATATCTAGAGCGGTGAGTTGAATCAATGGGTCATCACCATTAATCAGATATTCGTTTCTATGGGATGAATAATACCATTGTGAATTCTTACCAAAATCATTCCAGTAAGTTCCTCCAGCCCGACTTTGAATATCCGAAAAAGTGCCGCTGTTGTCGACATTTATCCCCCAACTCTTTCCCTCGATATCACTGTGAACGCTGGGATCCTGCCACCATGACCAACTCTTTCCCTCGACCTCGACCTCAGCCACAAGGGTATACGAGCCACCATCACTGACAGTTCCTTCCCAAATTATGCAACGGGTGTGGGGACAACTGTCCTCGCCGGAATTCACCGCCGGCCAATACACCAGGTTACCCGAAGGTAAGATTATCGCTGATTCACGTGAGCGAGCGGTGCCATCCAAAGGTATCACGATGGTCTGCCCTTCGCTATTTACCTTCACTGAAATAATGTCTTGTAATGTTCCAGAGATGAACGGTCCGCTATCTGATTCCGCCGAGAAGTGTTCAGTCATCACTGATTTACTGGTTCTGTCAAAGGGTATTGACATCTGCCGTTTGAATAAGACATCACCACCTGGGGTGGCGCCGGAAGCAGGGTCGTTATCCTCGGCTATTGTATATGTTCGACTGTATGTATAACTGGCCTCCAGTGGATATTCACGTCCACTCTTGAATTGGTCGAACACCTCGTCAAGGTCAGAAATCATATCAAGAAGTTGATTCTGTGCCGGAGTGAATAGGAAAATAAATGATACTATGCCGACTAGAAACAGATTTTTCATGCTGCTCTTACGAGCTTGGCGAATTCCTGCTTGCGCTGCTCCTGCTCGCCGCGAGCGAGGACCTGAAGCTTGTGCAGCGGCCATCTTTGGCGTTTCTTTACGCTTGGGACCTCGGGTTGAAGAACCTCTGAACTCTCGCCGCCCACGGGCCTTCATCCCAGAGGCACCGCTGATGACACGACCGCAGGAGAAACAGATGACATCCTCGGGCATGGTTGAGGCCATGCAAAACGGACACCTGCCCATGCCCTAGCGGCGGTGCGGGCATCACTTAAAATTTAACCTGCCATCTCCGCCAATACATTAGTCAGGAAAATACCTGAATATTGCCTGCAGTAAATTGAGTAAGTTACTCTTCACTATGAATAATTGTGGCATCTGATGAAGATTTTGTCCCAGCGCGGCTGCGAATCGCCTGTGCCCGCACTCGACGCAGCCGGCGTGCCGCCTCAGGATGCAGACTTTCATTGAGCCATTTTGAATCGGCACGACGCATTCCCAACAGCAATGGTGGAATGATGAAAATCCAGCCAAAGATCACCAATGTTGCATATGTGACCATCATTATTCCAAAAAGATGGGCAATCGTCGACCAGAATAGCGCCAAGGCGACATCTCCACGCTGTGCTCGGGCGCCTAGACCACAACCTATGACGGCATGAATAAGTGGCAGGAATAATGCCAGCAATACCAATTGTATCAGCGCAAATACAGTGAAACCTCCCTCAATTTGGAAGACCCGAAATCCAAGTCTTGCTGCAAGCATGGCTCCGGTGCCCAAGCCAAAGGCCCAGCCATTGACCGGGCCGGCAAACTTTGCCCGTACCGAGCGATTACCCGCGCGCCACAACGTCAGTGCGGAGATTCCAGCACCGAAGACCAGCAACAGCACCAGTGTGGCCCATGAGAATGAACTTGAACCCTCGACAACCAATATGAGATATGGTTGAAAGACAAAAAAGTCGATTGCCGCGGCAACCATGGCGCCCAGACCAAAACCCCAGACCAGAGATTTGGCCATCGATGGAGAGTCGTAGAAACCGTGGAGATTTCGCATCCCACCGCGCCATCCCAGAGCCATTCCCAGCAGGCTGAACAAGGTCGCGACCTGTACGTAGAGCAGCTCCGCCATGATTTGCTGCGGCAATATCACTATCATGACCGTTGCGCATGAATGGTGCTGTTAATCGCTGGTTGAAATGGATGGCAATGGGTTGAAACGGGGCGACCTTTCGCAATGCCACATGGCACTCGATGGCCTACGCAGCGGAATCTTCGTCGCTCTGGCGAAATTAAAAGGCCGCGCCAAGTTGAATGAGGCCGAGTTAGCCGACATGATCCGCTCATTGCGGCGGGCTCTGCAAGAAGCCGATTTCAATGTCCGCCAAACCAAGGAGATCACTGAACGCGTCGAAGAAAAGATGCGCACCGATGAGCGTCGCCCGGGTCTGACAATTCAAACCCAGGCGCTGAATATTCTCTATACTGAGTTGGTCCGCCTGCTTGGCCCGGCAAAGGAGGTTCGACCCTATGCCCAAACGATATTGTTGGTCGGTTTATATGGTCAGGGTAAAACCACCACCACAGCCAAAATGGCCGAGTGGTACCGCAGTCGCCACAGCGTCAAAGTTGCGGTGATAGAAGCCGACGTACACCGCCCGGGTGCCTATGCACAACTTCAGCAACTACTCGAAGACAGCAACATCCAGGTCTACGGTGAGCCGGATGAAAAGGATGCCGCGACCATCGTCAGAAATGGCCTGGCCGAGGTCGGCGCTGCCGATGTGGTAATCGTCGATACCGCTGGTCGACACCAACTCGACCAGAAATTGGTAACTGAACTCGAGACGATCGCCAACCTGTGCAATGCGACCGAGAGATTCTTGGTCATCGATGCCCAAGTCGGACAGGCGGCTGGACCAATTGCGGCATCGTTCCATAATCTGGTCGGCGTGACCGGAGTGATTGTGACAAAGTTGGATGGAACCGCACGAGGTGGTGGAGCTCTTTCTGCAGTAGCCGCCACCGGTGCTCCAATCGTCTATATCGGAGTGGGTGAGAAAGTTGCCGACCTGGAGAAATTCGAAGGTGACCGATTCATCTCCAGACTACTCGGAATGGGTGATATTCGCGGTCTTATAGACTTGGCTCCGAGCGACCTTGACGAAGAGGAAGCACTGCGAATCACCGAGCGGATGATGAGCGGGCGATTCACCTTGAACGATATGTATACCCAGATGGAAATGATGTCGAAGGTCGGAACCGTCGACAAATTGATGTCGTTTCTTCCGACCGGAATGTTCGGCATGGGAAATATGAGCAAGGCGCAGAAGGAGGAGACCCAACGCAATCTCGACTTGTTCAGAGTGATTATGGATTCGATGACTGCTGATGAGAAGAATGACCCCAATAGTCTGAAGGTCGACCGAATCAGCAGAATCGCCCGAGGTTCTGGTGTAACCGAAAAAGATGTGCGCCGTCTCATCACCCAATGGAAGCGCTCAAAGAAGATGATGAAGGGTATGACCGGAAACCGTCAGATGTCCAAACAGATAAAGCGGATGATGAAGGATATGGATGACGATGAATTCGACATGGGTATTTGAGGTGTTTGCATGGAGCAACGCCGTTTCGCCATCATCGGTCACCGAGTACCAGCATCGGGTGAGGTGTTCCTCAACGATCTAGCCGGGGGAAGCGGTCGTCTTGATGTGCTTTGTCGGGCGATTAATACCGCGCTTTTCGTCTCCCATGGGATTCGTCAGGACACCCACATGACGCTTCACCTCCTCGGCGGAGATGGGCCGCCGAGAAGAATATGGTTCGACGGCAGTGAATTGCGAGGGGTGCGAGTCGATGAGCGAGCAATAGCTGGATATATAGCAAAAGTATTGCTTCAACCGATACCGGTGCTCGGCCAGTGGCCGACCGTCTCGCCAGGGATTCGCCATTCCTCGGGGGGACTGGGTGAGACCATCGCCGACTGGCAGCGCGAGGGGGTCGAATTATTCGCATTGTCTGCCGATGCACCTGCAATGTGGTCACGAGAGGGAAAATTGGAGAACGAGAAAAGAGATCATGGCAGAATAGGATTCTTCCTCTCCGATGACCAGCCCTTTTCAGATGATGAAACTGACCTTTTGGCTCAGCATTGTTCCCTCCGTTCGTTCGGAAAGGAGTGGTATCAAGGGCACGTAGTCATCGCATTGGTGCACCAATTACTCGACCTCGGCGTCGAACTAAATCTCGATTGATGACTAGCACAGCCATCTCGGTGTGCCCGAATCACTGACTTCCATCGCATGGGTGAGCAGGTCGGCACTCAGACAAAGGGGATGCCCTTCGGGCCAGGCCGAACTGATAGTCAGACTTGAGGAACCATTGAGGAGGGTACCGACATCACAATTCTTCTCGGGCTGGTTGATAATCTCGACGCCATCGATAAGATATGTATCGTCTTCACTTCCCCGATGCAAGGCATTTCGATACCACCGCATACCAACATTGCTAGGCCTTATTTCACCATCCCACTCCAAAGGGGTGTTAAGATTCAAAAATGCATCGCCGCGGCAAAATGCCGCCCTCAGCCTGGCACCTTTCTCCAGCGAGGTATCGTCTCTGATCCCACCCAGTTGTGGGCGCAATAGATTATCTGCGACCTCGGGAATGACATTCATCACCAGTTCGACGACCTGCACCGTTGCTTCGACCGCTTGTTCAAGTCCTTTGGTGGTGAATTCGGTCGAAGAAGCGGCGATCGCCGGAAGGCCATATAGCGCCGCCTCACGGGCGGCACCAACGGTTCCACTATGGAGAACATCGACCGATACATTAGGTCCGAGGTTCACCCCAGAGACACATAGCATTGGTTGCGCCTCTGGAATCACATCTTCGAGAGCCCCGGATAAGCCGACGATGATGCAATCACAGGGGCTGCCACCGAGTGAGAGTACCTTAGCCGATGGGCCAAGTTTCCTCGCGATATCCGTCCTCTCGTCCATAGTTAATTCCCGGCCCAGGGTTATACTCATCCCCGTAGCCGAGCAATCAGCCTCAGGGGCGAGGATTACAATTCTATATCCTCGAGCGATAAGAGCCTGAGCAAGCGAATATATTCCCGGTGCATCGACTCCGTCATCATTGGTTATGAGAATATAATTGTTCATCATTCAGCCTCCTTGCTGGGTGCGTCTCGCCGTGCCACCGCAATCGTGACCATTACCGTGCCGGCGACCATCAGCGGGCCACCGACCCAGGTCCACATGCCGGGTATGAGTTCGACCCCCAAGGCCCAGCCGATCAGCGCGCCAATCATCGGTTCCATGACCAATGTCACCGAAATCAACAGGGTCGGTAACCAGCGCAAAGCGGCGTTGATGCCGGTATGACCGACGAACCCGGGGACGATTGCGAGGTAGGCGATTGGTAGTAACCAAGCGGCATCGAGCCAGCCGAATGTCGATAGGTCGGCAGCAGCCATCCCGAAGGATGAGGACTCCAGTAGCATCGAGGAAATCGTCAGCAGAATAGCCGCGACCATAGTTACTGGAAAGGCGTACAGATGCAGGGGCAACCCTTCACTGCGCAGCCGTCGCCCAATCATCAGGTAACCGACCACCATCACCGCACCGAAGAATGCCGCAAGATCGCCGATGAAAGTTACCTCTCCGGAACTTCGAACTTCCTGCAAAGCGATGATTGCCCCGGTGAAACCTATTACCGCTCCGGTGATTTCCAGGCGTGATAATCGGCTGCCGAGGGCATAGGTGAAGATGACTACGACCAATGGATGGGCGGTGACGAAAAGCAGGCTGTGGGTCAGTGAAGTATGGTCAAGTGACCATACCCAAGAAGCGAAATGCAACCATAGGAAGACTCCGGATAACCCCAGCAATACGATGGTCCCTCTGGATTTACCCCACTCTTTGACCTCCGCACTGGCGCCACGCCATTGGATGATGAATCCAGGTAACAGTACGATTGCGGTCGCCTGTAAGCGCCATGCGGCCTTGAGTAGTGGCGGTACGTCGGTCATCGTGCGGAATACCGCCCCGGCACTGCTGACCGCGAATAGCGCTAATATCAGCAAGGCCCACGCAAACCAAGGTGGGCGCTCATGCATATGCCTCATCTCATGCCGCCGAGTCTGCTTCCCCATCACCAGGACCGATGATTCCAGCCGACTTGAACATCAGATATATCATCACTCCGAGCATTAGGTTGAAGCCGATGAAACCGGCCATTCTTAGCCAATACCAGACGGTTGGATCTGCGACCAGTTCAAGCGTATCGAGGAAGGCGAATATAGCCGCCTCCATTCCGAAGAATGCCTCGGCGGTAAGCAAGCCGGCCGCGACCATGAAGGTCGACAACAGTATCAATGCCCGCTTCTTTTCCGCCACCACCGGCCCTTCTGCTTCCTTTATCAGTTCAATCTCAGGGTCGAGTTTCTTCTCTTCCCACTTATCGCGCGCCACCCCGCCGATGAGCATCGGCAAGGTGTGTGGCAGGTCGAGATACATCCCCAGTCCGAACGAGGTACCCATCCCGGTAGCCATCTCGACGAAGACGCCGAGGGCGGCACCAAGCCCTAGCAACCAGTAATCCCCCTGGCCCTCGGCGAGAATTATCGAGAAGGTGGCGAAGGCGTTCGCCTGAGGTGCTTTGAGGTCGATGGTGCCATTAGCCAGTTGAATCGACAGGAAAATCGCGATACCTGCCCCCAGAATCGCCCCGGGTACCACCCCGATGATGTTGCCCTTGGAGATGTGATAGGGTCGGTTACCGATATACAGGCTATTCTTGTAATCAGAGACCACGGTGCCAGACATCGAAATCGCCGAGCCGAATACGGTGGTGCCGACCAAGCCAAGCAGTACCGCCTCCTGTGTCGACAAAGAAAGCGCCTCATCGAAGGTGAGGAAAATTCCCATCAGCATCAGCAATACGATGAATGAGGTGCCACTTACCGGCTCAATACCGGTCTCCCCCATCACTCGTACCGCGATTGCTCCGAGGAAGAAGGTGGTCAGAATAAGTACAGTGGCGAAGATCAATGCCGGCAATAGACCGAAGCCACCGAGCCAGAAGATTAGTACCATGACCACAAAGGTAAGTACCATGAATAGGGGTATGTGCTTCAATGGCCACTCGTACCAACCCTTCCCAGGCATGTAATCCTGTCCGACATCACCACTCAACGCGCTCTTGATGTCGCCTCCAATTCCGGCAAATGTACGCCACATCTTCAGCAATCCCCATATTCCCCCGCCGACGATTGAGCCGATGGCGATTTGTCGCACCACCCGTTTGAAGGCGATCATCTGCAGCGCCGAGGGGCCGTTCACCACGGCATAGTCGCCGATGGCAACTCGACCACCTTCGCCCGGGTCGAATACCGGGAAATCCATTATCACTGCCATCGGCACCAGATAGAGCCAACCGACAAAGGTGCCGAGGTTGACCAAGAAGGCGACCCGTGAGCGCATGAACCATCCGATGGCGAACATCGTCGGGGTGAAGGCGACACCGATGTAGGTGTGGGCAAGGGCATTGTTCAACATCGAACCATCGGGATCGTAATGGGTCACTCCCAGACTGGCGCCGGTATCGGGGTCAATTCCTGATGGTTGGTGGAGGATACTTTCACTGTAGATGCTGGCTAGGCCGAACTCACCTACATGAGCGGTTTGCGCTACCCAATCCATCAATGAGACATATCCTTCCTGGAACTTGATCAGGGGATATTCCATCACGAACATGAAGCCCATCGTCACCACGGTCCAGAAACCTATGGTCTTGAGTGATTCCTTCGCATGTTCGACCGCCCCGGTATTGACATCACAGGTGATGTCGAGCATCTTCAATGTCGCCTCGAAACCCGGCATCGGCAAAGGGTCTTCGACCAGCCAGACCCGGCGAAAAATAATGAAATACATCACCCCGAGGAAACCGGCGAACATAGAGGCGATGATACCGATGAAAGCGAGGCGGAAGGTGTCGGGGTCATCGATGAGATGGGCGCCGCCAGCAAGGGTGTAATCACTTGAGGTTGCCAACAGGAAAATG
>JAPOGE010000043.1 GCA_028283345.1 Candidatus Poseidoniales archaeon | reverse complement strand
AATGGCCCTCGCTTACCAGAAGAAGGGTATTAGCCCGAATACCAAGAGGGCTATGGGAACAATGACCTGCTCTGTCGTCGAGCGCATTCCCGCCAGCAGGGATAACTCGGTGCCGCGACTCAATTTGACCGACATCCCGACATCGGCATTGCCTCGCATCACCAGCAAACCACTCGCTTTAGTGCGGTCGAGTTCCTCCTCGAATTCCCCGTCGCGTTTGCTCTCGGCCCTTCCCAGGCAATAGATCGGGTCACCAATTCCCAAAGTGTGCAGAGTCCAGCGCCAATTTCCCCCCGTCCACTGGTAGAGTTGGCTGCCATAGTCGATATTCTTCCACGTCGAGGGGTCGACCAGAATCCCCGCAGAGCCATCGTGAAGAATGAAGGGCTGTGAGCCGGCATCACTTGCTCTGGACTCCCACGAACAGCGGCGATTCTTGCCACTCCCTCGGCACATGTACTGCTCTTCGAGCCACTTGAATGCTACCACCCCGCTGGATTTACGGCCAGGACCACTGACTTCTACTGTCATCGAACCGTCGGGGCCAGGTCGGACTTGTCCGACCAGTTCTGCTGGCCCGACCGCGACCGAGCGGGCGAGTTGGGTCGGGGTGTCGATGATATTGTGGGCAACCTTCCATCTACGATAACAGATAATCGCCCAGATGATGTTGAAGGCCATTACTCCCCAACGCAGGATATTTCCGATTACAACGTGGACAATCGAGCCATGGCGAGCCAGTAGGTCGGCCGACAGCCATACCGTCGATACAATGAAAATCGCCGCGGCGATGCTGTAGAAGGTCAGGGTTGCCGGTATAGGGGTGCCGACTTTATTGGGGTGTTCCTCGATGATCTTGTCACCCTCGTCGGCGGCGTATGGATTCTCAAGATTCCACAACTCATGGCTAGGCTCGTCAAGAATCCAGTCGTTGTAGTCGTCTTCGCCTCGCTCTGGCCCGACCGCCTTGACGAGAACTCCCGTGCTCTTGGATAGGTGCATCTGCTCGCGCACCGAATGTTGCTTCTGAGATTCTCTCATGTCTTGAGCCAGCGAGGTAGGGGTTGCGGCCATCAATATCGCCGCACCAATCATGCAGAACAACAGCGCCCATCTCTGCATATCCTCGCGGTCGGTCACTTCCGAGGGATCAAGGCTATCTTCACCGGCTGAGAATAACCACAGGTTCTCACCATCGTCGAGGACGAAGAGTTGCACCTTGTCACCGACCGAGACAGTCCAATCCGAACGCGGGCAGTGTCGCGATTTGGCATTCACTTCCTCCCCGAGGGTCTCTTCAGTCCAATACACAGTGAATGGCGCATATTGGGATTCAACCGGTTGGATGGTGATTGAGCCGTCATTGACCGCACTGGTGGTGTCGTGCCAGTTGCCATCATCATCTTGGGAGCAATAACCGCTGGCGATTATCCCGTGGGTGATCCGCCCCTCCAACCTCAGCCAGGCCCCGGTATTACCCCTCTCAAAGCCCTTGCCCAATTCTTCGTAATCATGGTCGATATCCGGGCTGGCAAGCACCTGTGCATCCTCTACCGGGGGGGCATCGGGAATGCCAGAAGCCATCACCACGAAAACGACACCGGCGAGCATGAAGACAATCGAGATGCCCCACGCGAACCATCCCCACCTGGTGAACGGCTTGGTGAATTGGAAGAAGCCGTGACTCAATTGGTCGGCGTGGAATCTCTCGCTCACGCAACGCGTCAGGGTGTTCGACGGTTTATTCTTCCCACCTCATCCGGTGGAGATATCGAAATATTCTCACTCAAAGGTGAGCACTACCTTGCCGCAGTTCCCCTCTTGCATCAGGGCGATGGCCGCTTGGAAATCATGCCAGTGCAGACGGTGGGTGACGACTTTGTCGATGTTGAGGTCACCTTCAGCCAATAATTCCTGCATCGTATCCCAGGTCTGCCACATCTTACGCCCATTGATTCCCTTGACGTGGAGGTAACGGAAGACGATGTCGTTGACCGGAACCACCGGGTCACTACCGTAAACCCCGAGAATGTTCAGCCAGCCACCATTTCGGGTGCTCTTGATGGCATTGGTCAGAGCCTGCGCTGCGCCTGAGAATTCGCACGAATTGTCGACCCCCACCCCGCCGGTGGCAGATAGGATTTCTGCTATGACGTCATCGTCTTTGCCGAGCACGAGGTCGGCGCCGAGTTCCCTTGCCAGGTCCATGCGCGTCTGGTTATCCCAATCGGTGGCGATGATTTTCTTCGCCCCCATCGCCCGCGCCACATCGACCGCGAACAGGCCGATTGGACCTAGCCCATGGATGGCGACGGTGGAATCCTTGACCGGGCCGCCGGTCAAGGTGTGAATGGCATTTCCCAGTGGGTCTTGAATCGAGGCGTCGCCGGCTGAGATTGTATCCGGGTTGAGTCGGGCGTTGGCGGCAGGGACGGTGAAGTAAGGAGCGAAGGCGCCGTGGCGATGAACTCCGAAGATTGAGCCGTTTTCGCACACGTGGGCATTACCCTCATCACAGCGCTCGCATTTCCAGCACGCGAGGTGGCACTCGATGCTGACGAAATCCCCGACCGCATGGCTTGAAACCCCTTCCCCAAGGGTGACGATATGGCCACTGGTCTCGTGGCCGGTGATTGTGCCCAACGGAACTTCACTACGGCCCCATTCATTCCATGACCAGATGTGCAGGTCGGTGCCACAGATGCTGGTCGAGTGAGTCTTGACCAGAACTTCCCCGGCCAGTGGTACCGGAACTACGTGCTCGATCAGGTCGAAGCCGTCCGGCTCGTCGCGAACCTTGGTCCATCCCATCATGGTCGAGGGGAGGTCGCTCATGAGTGCTGGTGGCCTTTCCCATCAATAATAATTGTCGAGGCTATTCCTGCGTCATTTGTCACTGTCAATCTTCGTCGAAGACTCGTCAGGTGACGTTGGCTCCTGCCGTGCCCACAGCACGTCATCGATGCGGAGCAGGGAAATCGCCGAATCGGTAGCTCCGCGAATGACCTGTCGGGTTATCCTCAGGGGTTCACGAATAGCCTTCTCATCCATATCCTCGGGTGACTTGCTCGCCGCATCCAGCCCAATCCAATCGCCGTGTGTGGTCTGTTTTGCGACCAATTGCAGGAGCGCATCGATCGGGTCGATGCCAGAGTTTTCAGCCAGGGTGCGAGGAATAACCTCAAGCGCATCTGCAAACCCCTCTGCCGCCAATTGCTCGCGACCGGGTATGCTTTCGGCATAGCGGCGAATTCTGCGGGCGAGGGCAATATGGGTCGCCCCCCCACCGGGTAGCAGATATGGCTCCTCTAGTAATTGGCAGGCGACCCCGAGGGCATCGTCGAAACAGCGCTCGGCCTCGGCCATCACCTCTTCGGTGGTGCCGCAGATCACTAGGGTTGCGCCGCTTTCTGCACTCCCTTCCATGATCCAATGGGTTGTCTCATACCACAACTCTTCGCGCGAACTCGCAAAAGTGCCCAGGGCCTGTGCATCGGCAGATTCGGGACGATGAATCATCGTCGCCCCGGTCGCTCGGGCGAGAAGATCCAAATCCGGACTCTCAACTCGGCGATAAGCGGTGATGCCGGCGTCGGCAAGCCATTGCCGAGCTTCATCATCGACGCCGTCACGCACGACCACCAGATTCGGCGCCAGAGCGATTACGGCATCGACCTGTTGGCGCAGAATATCACGGTCCTTGTCGCGGAAGGCGTTGAGCATTCCCGGGCTGGTAATCTTCAGGGTCGCATCCAAACTGGGGGCGCGGCGCTCAAGTCCACCGTCGATGAGCAGAATCTTGCCACCCTCGAGCCAATCGACCATGTCGGGGTGAATACACGATTTTGCCAGCACCAGTCCTCTGACGAGGTGGCTATCGGTGGTCACTCCGCCGCGATTGGAGATGACCTTGACCAGAGTGGGGTCGGCTCTAATCCCACTTTCACTTCCACCCGACATGCCAGTTTCTTCGGCCTCATCCTTGAGGGTGCCATCACCGGTGGCCATGGGGGGGCCAGTCTTGCTGACCACGGTGATTGACTGCGCCGCCTTCACGGCAATTTTTGCCAGATGGGTGCGGCTTGAGGACTGACCTTTACCAGCCAATGATGTCATGGTCGCCTCGAGAAGTTCATTATCACCATTCATTTCTCGGGCAATGTCGGGCAGAGCCTGGACTGCGGCTTCGCTCGCCAAGCGATAACCGGCGGCAATCTGCGCCGGATGGATTCCCTGTAGAATCATCTCCCAAGCATTGACCAGCAGTTCGCTGGCCAGTAGAATGGTCGAAGTGGTACCGTCACGGGCGACTTCATCCTGAATCGTGCAGGCCGAGATGATCATCTTCGCCGCCGGGTGCTCGACCCGCGCGGTATCGATGATGGTGACGCCATCGTTGGTGACCAGGATACGCCCCTCATCGTCGACCAGCATCTTATCCAGACCGAACGGACCCAAGGTCGAACGCACCGCGTTGGCCAGGGACATCGCGGCCTCGATATTCTGTACCAGCGCCTCATGCCCGGTTACCCTGGTGGTATCGCGGAGCAGGCCGGAATCTCCTTCAGCGGTCATAGGAATACAACTGCGACAAGTGTCTGTTTCTTGAATCTCTCGTATGCCCAATCCACAAGGTAAAGCACGAGTTTAGTTTCTACTGGTCCTCTTCTTCGTCATCGTCGACTACTTCAAAGTCAGCATCGACGATATCTTCGCCGCCGCTGGCATCACCAGCGCCGGCATCATCAGATTCTGCTTCCTGCGCCGCCATCTCGGCCGCGGCAGCCTCGTACAACTTGGCCGAGATGCCGTGCATGGACTGCTCGACCTCGGCGACCTTGGCTTGAATCGCCGCTTCGTCGATTACATCGAGGTCGAGTGGCTTTCCGTCTTCGTCCTGCACCAACTTCTCCAATTCATCGAGGTGGGCTTTGACCTCCTCGGTCTCGGATTCGTCGATTTTGTCGGCGGATTCCTCGAGGGTTCTACGGGTCTGGAAGACCACTTGATCAGCCATATTGCGTAATTCGACCTGTACCTTCTTGCGCTGGTCTTCCTCGGCGAATTCTTCGGCCTCAGCAATCTTGGCTTGAATCTCATCTTCGGAAAGCGAGGTCTGGCTCTCTATCTCTATCGACTGTTCCTTACCGGTACCCAGGTCTTTGGCTGAGACGTTGACAATACCATTTGCATCGATATCGAAAGTGACCTCAATCTGTGGTACGCCGCGAGTTGCGGGAGGGATTCCAACCAAGTGGAATTGCCCGAGGGTGGTGTTATCCTTGACAAATTCACGCTCGCCTTGAAGGACATGGATTTCGACCGCCGGTTGATTATTGGCGGCGGTGCTGAAAACTTCCGAGCGGCGGCTCGGGATGGTGGTGTTACGCTCGATCATGGTCGTGGTGACTCCCCCGAGGGTCTCGATCCCCAGGGTCAGGGGGGTGACGTCGAGCAATAGGATGTCGGATACTCCCTCGTCTCCGGCAATGATACCGGCCTGCAGTGCGGCACCCATGGCGACCGCTTCATCTGGGTTGATGCCCTTGAACGGCGGCTTGCCGACCACGGCCTCAACCGCTACCTGTACTGCGGGGATGCGGGTTGAGCCACCGACCAGGAGAACCTTGTCGACATCGCCCTTCTTGATTCCGGCATCCTTCATCGCTTGGCGGGTAGGTGCCATGGTGGATTCTACTAAATCAGCGGTCAGTTCATCGAACTTGGCCTTGGTCAAGGTCAGGTCTAGGTGCTCGGGCTGACCATCCTTCATGGTGATGAATGGAAGATTAATCTGAGTTTGCCCGGTTCCGGACAACTCTATTTTCGCTTTTTCTCCAGCCTCTCGCAGGCGGCTCATCGCTTGTGAGTCCTTGGCCAGATCGATACCGGTGGATTTCTTGAATTCGGCTACCAACCATTCGATGACCTTGTCGTCGAAATCGTCGCCACCGAGGCGATTATTGCCGGCGGTCGCCTTGACTTCAATCTGAGGTTGACCATCGACATCATAGATTTCAAGGATTGAGACGTCAAAGGTACCCCCACCCAGGTCGTAGACCAGAATGGTCTGGTCTTCTTCCTTATCGACACCATATGCAAGCGCGGCTGCTGTCGGTTCGTTGATGATTCGCATCACCTCAAGTCCGGCGATTCGCCCAGCATCCCGGGTCGCCTTTCGCTGTGCATCGGTGAAGTAGGCTGGGCAGGTGATGACGGCCCGGTTGACCTTATGGCCGAGATAGGCTTCGGCATCGGCCTTCAACTTCTGCAGAATGAAAGCGGAAATCTCCTGCGGGGTATAATCCGACTTATCGATTACCATCTTCCAATCGGTGCCCATCTCGCGCTTTACGCTGACGATGGTGCGCTCGTTGTTGGTGACGGCTTGGCGCTTTGCGGTAATCCCCACAAGGCGCTCACCATCTCCCGAGAAGGCGACGACCGAAGGGGTTGTTCTCGCACCCTCGGCGTTGGCGATTATCACCGCTTCTCCATTCTCAAGTGTAGCTACACAACTATTCGTTGTTCCTAGGTCTATTCCAATTACTTTACTCATTTTTTTCATCTCCATTTTCAATTAACATTTTTTTCTTCAATTGTGATTTTTCGAGGTTTTCATACTAGAAGTCCTGCACCGGTGCATCAATTCAGACAATCGGTATTCCACCGTCATCCTCATCGTCATCCTCACCGCCGAAGTCAATGCTGACATCGGGCATTTCTACTTCCTCGTTTTCTTCTTCGTCCCCTTCAGGGTGGTCATCGTCACTATCGGTCGACTCGAGCAAGGCTGAGCCTTGCGGTATCAACTTCAAGGTCAGGTCGAGGATTCCGTTGTTGAATTCCCAATCCACCAGATCTTCACAGGGTTGCGGCAGATCGATTTTGGTAACCGGATTAACCTGCGTGGTACGCATGATTTCGATGGCTTCACCATCACTTATCAGCAAGACTTCGATATTGTTCTCGGTCAAGTCAGTCTGCATCGAACAATCGATTGTGACATTCATCATCCAGCCGTCGAGATAGAAATCTGCGGGTGGAAAGGTGATGCTCGACTCTTCTCCGTCAGGGGTGTCAACCTCAATCACCTTGGCGTCGACTTTGACTTTTACGCCCATTCTCTCAAAAATATCCTTGACGTCGCCTGAACCCGAAAGCATTTCTTTGAATTGTGAAAGGTCGATATTGAGATTGATCGAATCTCCCGAAAGTTTCTCCGGGTCGATTCCCATCTGCTCGAATTGAGTACGGAAATTGCCAATCATGCCGCGCAGGATCTCCGCATCCATCGGTATACCCATGTTCTTGAACATCTCAGTGATTTGGCGAATCATCTGCTCTTCCCACTCTTCGTCCATTTTCGCCTCTCCTAACGTTATTTTCCCACAATACGGTCAACTTATTTTCTCACTACTTAACCTGTGGTTGTATAGTCGGAACAGTTTGCCCTATATGAACCTTACAAGTGAAGGCCACTACGTATTACCACGACTTTCGGCCTTCGGAAGGGAAAGATAGTTGGCCTTCGTTCAGAGGCCTTCGGTAATCATGTGGTGTAATGTGCGCACATGAATCCCGGTACCGCCATCGGCGACCAGCACATTCGACTTCGCCCCCCACGCGGTTCCGGCGATATCGAGATGTGCCCATGGAATCTGCTTCTCATCATCACCCTCACCACGGCTCTGAACGAAGTTCTTGAGGTAGGCGGCGGCGGTGTTCGAGCCACCCCAACGGGTCGTACCGAGGTTGCGCAGGTCAGCAATCTTGCTGTCCTTCATCTCTTTTTCAAAGGCTGGGGTTAGCGGCATCGGCCATACCAATTCACCACAGACATCGCCGGCCGCGACCAAGGCCTTGCCGAGGTCGTCATCATTGCTCCACATTCCGGTCGCTTCATGCCCGAGGGCGATGACGATGGCGCCGGTCAAGGTGGCCAGGTCAACGATGTATGATGGATTATAATCGGCCGCCATCCACAGACCATCAGACAATACCAGACGTCCTTCGGCATCGGTATTGAGAATCTCGACGGTCTTGCCCGAGAGGGTGGTGATGACGTCACCGGGACGTTGCGCCGCGGCGTCGGGCATATTCTCAGCCATGCATGAGATTCCGGTAACCCGCCCGGAATGGCCGGTCGCCTCCAGGGCCTGTATCAGGCCGAAGACTGTGGCTGAGCCGTGCATATCGAATTTCATCTCGTCCATGTTGGCACTGGGTTTGATTGATATTCCCCCGGTGTCGAAGGTGATTCCCTTGCCGACTATGACCGGTGCTTCTCCCTCGACGTCGCCATTCATCTCGAAGATGACCATGCACGGTTTACGCGCACTTCCCATTCCCACTCCGACTAGGCCGCCCATCCCGCGTTTGACCGCTTCGTCGTAATCGATGATGGTGACCTTGACGCTATCCTTGTCGCTGGCCCACTCGACCGCCAGGTCGGCATAGGCCATCGGGAAGAGGTCGTTGGGAGGGGCGTTGGCCAGATCCCGGGCGCGGAAGACTCCCTCAGCAATTTGGCCTGAGCGGGTGGCACTGGCACTCAGGGCATCGACGTGCTCGGAGTCACACTGGATTGTTACATGAACCGGCGAATCATCATCGTCGTCTTCATCATCGTCGTTCTTGGATTTGTAGTAGTCGTACTTGTAATCGCGCAGAATCATCCCTTCGGCGAAGGCCGCCAATTCCTCGCCCGACCAAGCGATTGGTCGCACGGTCAGGCTCTTGCCGTGGCGCTTCTTCAGCCCGGCGAAGAATTTGGCGCCCGAACTACGACACGAATCGACGGTGCGCTCACCGCTCTTGCCCATTCCCCACAGCATCGCTTTGCCGTTGGGTGAATGCAGGGTCAGGCGCTCTCCGGCCTTGCCGGTCAAGTCTTTGTCGGCGAACAACTTGGAGAGTTGACCAACCAATCCATCGCTTAACCCGGCAAGTGCGGCAGTATCGATTCCATCGTCTCCCTTGTTGAATGGTAAGACCAGAGTTCCCTTGATGTCGCCAATACTTTCCACTGAAATATCCATGGTAATCCAACTCATCGACATGGGTCCTACATTTCAAGTCATGGCTGGTGAAAGTTCCCCCACTTGCCGTCAGGTTGGCGTGGCTTTGGCTTCAACCAGAATCGCCGCTTTGCTCTGCCGACTCATCTTGTTTACCAAGCGCCAGGCGAGGAAAACTGACAGGATGAATAATGGGATGTTAAGACGGAATGCCCAATGGAATTGCTCGACCTGAGAATAGTCGGTAGACTCAAGAAAACTCAGTGACGAGAACATCAAGGCAGTGCCCAAACCTTGACCGAGCAAAGTTGTGGCGCTCGCTAATCCGATGGCACGATTGCGCTCGGCCAAAGTCGAATGTTGACTCATCAGAGCATCTGAAGAGACCACGAGGAATCCATATACCGGTAGAACATAGACTAGGGCAGCCAGCCAATAGGGCAGACCGAGGCTGAACGCGGTCCACAGACCGCAATAGGCCATTGCCGCCCACAACAGAACCGAATCTGCACCGTATCGGGTGCAGAAATATCCAGCATAGGCCACCAATACGACGCTGGCCAACTGCGCCCATGAGATTAAGACTGAGGTGAAGGCGATATCGAATCCTATGTATTCAAGATAACGAGGAGAATTCAGCACCACTGCTCCCCTCGGAATGGCGATACTCAATACGACGAGGAGAATGACTGGCGGCCAAGCGCTTTTGAAACTGATCCATTTAGCCGGATTGAGGCCGAGTTTTTCTCCTTCCCCAACGGTCTTTGATTCTACAAAGGCTTGCAATGATGAGCCAATGTTGAGCACGCACAGAATTGCAACAACTATGCAAATGATACTCAATCCGCTGACCGCCCAGAAGCCATAATCGCCGTACAACTTGCCCATCAGCAATACCGTGATACTCGCTATTGCCCAAGTAACAGCGTGCATCAGGCCAATCGACTCCGATTTTGCATTCGGATATATCTCGGTAACCATCGAAAACAACAACCGAACAACTCCCAAGGACATCCCCTGTATTGTCGAGATTATCAGGAACGGAATCAAGCCGAGGAAAGGATGGATGAGGTAGAGTACGATATTTACCAAGGCGGTACCGATCAACATTTCCTTACGTTTCCCGAATCGGTCGGCAATGGTGCCGTAAATTGTCGCCCCGATTCCCATCCCGACCACTATCATCCCGACGTGTAGAACAACCAGTGATTCGGCTCCGCCCAAGATTCTTGTGTGGTAGGAGAACAAGTACCATGCTCCAGTGATCACGCCACCGAATGAGCCGGCCGCGCCAAGTGTCCAAGCAAAGGTCGGCCAGCGACCCTCAACCTCATCCTCTTGATCTCGGTCGAGCCGTCGTGCCTTGCGCACTATCCAAGTTAGAATTGCGCCGATGAGGGGTACGGTCGATAATTGCAGGACTAAGACGGTCGTGGGGCTCAACGCACCAGTGATATCTGAAGCAGTGACGTAGGTGAGATTGCTCTCGGGAATATCCTCGCTCACCCATTGAGCACTATCGATGACCCGTTTCTGGTAGTGGAGTTGGAACCACCCACCGTATACCAGACTGAGGTTTGTGGCGTCAAGGGTAACTTTGGTCGTGTTGGTCGCATTGACGGAGAAATTGCTCGAGTTCCACAGGATTTCACCAGTGGGATTGACGTATTGCAGGCTGGCGTTGGCGGTACTCGCATGGCCGAAGTTCTCCACATTGAGTTGGATCTTGTCGCCAGCGGTAACCTCGAGAGAAGTGACATTGAGCCGCGCCCGCCAATACCAGACGTTGTCGATGAGGTAGCGCATCACCTCCAATTCGGTCGAGAGTCGGTCGGAAAGAGCTTGTGTTGTCCCGAGAAGGAATTGCTCATCATCGGTCTCGAAAGTAAAGGTCGGATAGCCCATTATCCCATAGCCGTAGTCACGGGAGGTACCGTGGGTGGGATAGATTCCGGCATTGGCATTGCGCACCGGCAAATCGGCATCGATGGTCTCGTGGATGGTATCTCGGATGTGCTCATACAACTCGTAATCACTTGGCATGTCGCCGGTGAAACCCCATGGATAGGCCAGTATCCAAGTCCCGGTGTGCATGGTCACATAGAGGTCGGCATCGACCATATTGGCCGCCATGTAATCGGCGTTATTACGGGTTTCAGGCTCGCTGAAGGGGCCATCACCGCTGGCGGTCTCCTCCTCGGTCCAGTGGTGGTCATAATTGCGGTTCAGGTCGACTTGATTCATATTCCAACGGCTATCGAGGTCGTTGCCGTCAGCATTGAGTAGAATCATGATATGCAGTTCGGTATTCTGCAAGACCGCAACCGCTTCATCATCTCCGGCGGCCCAGCCCTCGATGTAGAATTCGGCGGTCAAAAAGGCCAATTCGGTTCCCAGATGTTCGTTGCCGTGGTGGCCGCCGTCGATGTAGACCTTCTCCTTGGCAGTACCATCGGCTTTGCTATCCATCGACCAATCGCTGATTTGCACCACCCATTGTTGGCGACCATGCAAGGTCGTGCCGGCGCTGACCAGATTGACGATGTCCGGGTAATCATCTTCCCAAGACTGCACATCGGCGGTCAGAGTGAGATAGGAATGATACCAGTGCTCCTGAACGATATCAGGTTGCTGAGCAGTGGCCAGGCCCGTCATAGGGGCACTAGCAATGCACAGCAGTAACAGGAGACAGACGACCTGACGCTGGGGAATGCCCATGCTATTCCCTACGCGAGCGCATTCTTGAGGCTATGCCTCAAGCACTTCGGCCAGCCAATCTGCGTATGATTCGTTGGCCCTGGCACCGATTCGGATGATGGCCGGAACCTCATAAGGATGATTTTCTGCTAACCATTTTTCGAGGTCGTCGGCTTTGGCGACGCTGGTTTTGAACAGGGCGACGACCTCACCTTCAGCCACGCGTTTACCTTGCCAATCATAGAGCGAATCGACCGGCGTCTTGAGGATGCAGGCGGCTAAACCGGCAGTGAGAGCGCCGTCAGCAAGGCGCTCGGCGACCTCTTGGTCGGGACAGGTTGTGAACATCAGTACGAGCGCCATGGCTAGCCGAAGAGGCTGTAGCGAATAAGTCGAGCGTCGAGAGCCAGATACGCGAAGGGTTCAGGCCAGCCCTTGTTCACAAATCGAGAATCGCCGCGAAAAGCAGGGGCAGGACGATTGTAGCATCGGATTCGATTACGAATTTCGGAGTATCTACTGCAAGTTTTCCCCACGAGATCTTCTCTTCCGGTGGCGCCCCTGAGTAGCCGCCGTATGAGGCGGTGGATTCGCTGATCTGAGCGAACCAAGACCATAATTCAGCATCTTGGCCAAGGTCTTGCCGCAACATCGGCACCACACAGATGGGGAAGTCGCCGGCGATTCCACCACCGACCTGGAGAATTCCCGCCGGGCGCTCATCACCCCGGTACCATTCAGCCAATGCCAACATCGCCTCGATTCCGCCCTTCACGATTCCCGGCCTGCTCAGCGAGCCATCGATGATTCGGGCGGCGAAGATATTGCCGAGCGTGCTGTCCTCCCAGCCGGGAGTGAAAATCGGGATATCCGCTTCGGCCGCGGCCAATAGCCATGAATCACGAGCCTGCGCCTGATAGGAATCCGCCAGTTCACCCGAGAGTAGGATGTCGTACAGGAATTGGTGCGGGAACTTGCTCTCTCCGCTCGCTTCTGCCGCCTTCCACGCGGCCAGGACCGGCGCTTCCAGTTTCCGAATTGCCTGTTCTTCGGGAATCGCGGTATCGGTGACACGGTTGTAGCCTTCTTCCCGCAATGCTTCATCGTCCTCGGCGCTGAGGGTGCGCCAATTGGGAATCCGCATATAGTGGTCGAAAGCGACGAGATTGAACACATCCTCTTCGAGGTTGGCGCCGGTGGTACAGATTGCCGCGATTTTTCCGGCGCGAATCATCGGTGCCAGACTACGGCCGATCTCGGCCGTGCTCATTGCTCCGGCCAAGGTTATCAACAACCGACCATCGCCATCGAGGAACTCGGTTAGGGAGACCGCGGTATCGTGTAATACCCCGGCGTTGAAATGACGATAATGTTGCTCGAGAAGTTGGCGGACGCCAACTGGAACAACCTCGCTATCAGCGCTGCTTTGAGTATTGAATCGCGCTACTTCTTCGCTGTTGCAGATTTCCAGCGTCGGAATCACCTCAAACAGATTACCGAGCAGATGGTCGATAATCGACTGCGGGTCACACTGGCCACAGGAGAACGAATCGATTGCCAGAAGCCCCTCCTCGGAGTAACAATGGGCGGTGATGTGGCTCTCGTCGATGAGTACAACCGCGGCAAAACCGCGTGGAGTGCTGTGGCCATCGAAGGTCTCTACGTGGTAGTGAACCTCACGCGCCGGGCTGGCGGCCACCGCGTCGCGGATCTGTTGTAGCATCCATTCACCTTCATCTTCTCCGGGGGAGACATAGCCGCTTAAATCGACCAAGACATGACGGCCTCTGGGGGGGGTTTTCTCACTCATCATCGGTCCTCCGTTCCACTTGCTACACCGGTTGTCTTCGCTTCGGCAACCTCCACATCGACTGCCAGTCTGCTCGCAAGGTGGGTGGCGACCACCTTGGTCGCCAACATCGCGGCGGTGAATTCTGAGACCTGATTATTCTCGTCGGGGACTATTTCATTGATATCGGCGCCGAGCCAATTATGCCCACATGACTCGCCGATGGTCTCGATTGTCTCGACCACCTGCCAGAATGCCAGCCCACCGGGAACCGGCGTGCCGGTGGTCGGAACATATGCCGGGTCGAGCCCATCGACATCGATGGTCAGCCATACCGGGCCATCGATCTGGCGCAGGGTATCGAGCCAATTTTTCCACGCCTCCTCGCCATCACAGATGCTCATCACATCTCTTGCCATCCATGTGGTTACCCGCGCATCGGCGGCGATGTATTCTGCCTCTTCACGGCAAATTGCCCGGATGCCCATCTGCAGTAGACGGCCAATGCCGAGGTCGAGGGCGCGCCGCGCCGCACAGGCGTGACTATCCGCGTCGCCGTCGAGTTCACTGCGCAGGTCGGCGTGGGCATCGATCTGCACCAAGGTCAGCGCCGCCAAGTCTCCCTTGAGTTCGGGATGTTTCGCCACTGCCGAAAGTAATGCTGGTAACATCCCATGCTCGCCTCCCAAGGCGAGGGGGAAGGCACCATCTTCCAAGTTCGATTCGACATATTTGGTAATTCCCGCGAGTTGTTGCTTAAGGGTATCCCCTTCTCCATCCCACGGTACTACGGTTTTCAGGGTGTAACCACAGGGCAGGTCTTCGGGAAGCAGAGGATCATACAATTCCACCTGAGCGCTTGCGGCCACAGTTGCGGCGGGACCGTGCTCACTACCCTGGCCATAAGACGAGGTCAATTCGTACGGAATCTGCAGGATTACGACATCTGGTTCCCGGTCGGACTCGGTCAGGCCAAGAAACGTCGGCGGCCGCACTCCTTCGTTCATGCACCCATCGCAACCAGTTGGCTTGAAAAGACATTTGCCTGAGCCGAGGCGGAAAAAGACGTCCTTTCACCGCATTGTCTATAAGGGATGAAATACAAGTAAATGCTGTCGTGGCGGAACAGTTCGTTGCAGTGAGAGGAGAAAAATGGGAATGACACTTAATGAATTGACCAACGCAATCTGCCAACATATCGACAAAGAGATGGAATTCGACGTCGCCTCGGGAATGGCTGAGCACGCACTGGGATTTTTCGGTTTTTACGACCGAATCATCGATAATGCCCTCGAGCCCACCGACCGCAACCTGTTCTACATGTTCCAAGATTATGGGCTACTGACCACCGAATCTGAGGAGACCACCCTTTGGGATGGTCGGGAGTGGCGTATCCATTACTGGCGTTTCAAGCCCGAACTTCGCGATAAGGTCAAGGATTACATGTCGCGCACCCGTGACGAAGAAGTCGTCGTCGACCCCTTCGCCGATGTATACGGTGAGATCGGTGAGAGAATTTGGGACCGTGAATCTGAGAAGGTACTCAACCCGAATGCCTTCACCTCCGACCAGCAATGGTAGGCAGTTTCGGTGAAACACCGAGGCAATGGATTATCATACTACGCGCTGCCTCAACCGTGCATGAATAGCCGACCGAGGGTTGCCATTCTGGTCCTGTGTACCTTGTTGTTGACCAGCATCTCCCCGGCTTTTGTGGTTGCCGATGGAGACGTGGCGACGGTCGAAATCCAAGCCCATTGGGTCGATGCCAACCAAACTGCCGGCGACCATGCATGGAAATTCACTTTTTCCAGCAATGCTCAGGATTTTTTTGATTCGATCTCGATGAGTATAGTCCACCGTGAAAGCTCTGGAGTGATAACTTTCGACCAGAGCGTCAATGCCAGCGATCTGGAAACTGTCGGCACCGATGTCACCTCGCTGATATGGCGCCCGGATTCAACCCTTACAGTCGGTGACCAGGTGACCATCGAGGTCTATGACGACGGCGCCATAATCGCTTCACGAGTCATCGGCGTAACGGTGTGGAATCAGCCCTTGGCCGACCACGAGGTGACGATTTCAACCAACTGGGTCATCGACCAGGAATACGATAACGAATTCGGCCATCAATCCTACCAATTGCTATTCCTCGGCCAAGGCTGGCAGCAGCGTATCGGCGATACCCTGGTGGCAAATGAATTGGGTAATGGCACTCTGAAAATAACCGAAAACTCCGATAATGGAACGATGACCTTGGACCTGATTCTTGCCTCGATTTGGCGCAATGAGACCACAATCGATGGGATTCTCGACCGTCAGGAATTTGAGGCCACCGGCATGGGCAACCTGTTGCTCATCAATGTCGAAGATGAGACGGTGACCACCGTCAACGCCTCTGTCACCGACGCTCTGTTCAATCGCACCTACGCCGGTGGAAGCCATACCGAGCACATCAGACTTGAGGCCCTGGGGGAGTTGAACGTCAGCGAGGATCTGGGAGAGAATAATGGTACATGGATTGATGGCGACCTTAGCCTGCTCCTGGTCGAGACCATCGATGTCGATGGCACAAGGATTTTCTCGCTGCTTCATCTTGAGGCGACCGCGGAGATGAAAATGGTCGACGGCGACCAGAGATTCGATATGGAAGTCGAGGAACTAATCGTTATCCAACGCTGGCTCGACGGCCAGCGCATCGAAGAGCACAATAAGATTCTCGCCCATGGCACCTTCGGTTTTGCCGATGAGGAAGATAATGGGTCGGTGACCATCAACGGCACGGTGATAGATTTTCGCACCGAGAGCCTCAACGGTCTGACCATTCAGGACAAACTGCATGTTGACGGAACCATAGAGGGTGAGGCCTCAGGAACCTTCGGCATAGTTCGAGATATCAAAGAGAGTGGCACCTGGCACAATGGCAACGATACCGATTACTCGGTCAATGTCATTCATCAAGAGACCTGGTTCAACATCTCCGAATTGCAGGGTTGGTCGAATGGTGGCGACGGAGTCGGGGCACAGCATAACGAAACTTGGTATTACATCGTTCCCGAGATAGATTGGGAAAACCGTACGATTTACCAGCGCTGGCGCAGTAGTGGTATTGGCGACAATGATGAGGGCGAGGAATATCCCGAAGGCTCTCCAATCGAGAAGAATCCGATAGCTCCGGAGGCTGAAGAGGGACTTGGTGAGGCCAATATCAGCCGTGAAACCGGATTGGCGCCGCTCTCACTCACCCCGGGAGACCAACTGATTCTCGACCACCAGGAAGGGATGATACTGATGGTGAATGCGACCATGACCTCGACCGTGAATAAGGACGGACATATTCTTCCCGTGACCCTCTGGACTGGTATTTACTTGGATACCGAGGCCGGAACAGCCAGTGGCTCAATCATCAACGAAGGCATTCTCGATGGCCTTATCGCCGAGGTGATCCGCCACGCCGAGATTGAAACTTCGGCTGGAAACACGGTACTATTCAACGAGACCCAGACCCTTGAGCGGGTACTCTCCCCCAGCATCGTCACCGCGGCGGAAAATCAAGACCCGAGCATCGAGGGGGCCGGTCTTCGCAGTGGCTTGGTTGTCAATGAGGGTGGCTCGACCGCATATCTTGAGGTCGAGGTGGCCGATGTAGATTGGAATATCGTCTCGGT
>JAPOGE010000042.1 GCA_028283345.1 Candidatus Poseidoniales archaeon | reverse complement strand
CCGAACCGATATGGCGCAGCGCGGCGATGGCCTGCATCTCAATCAGAGTACGCTCCTGCATCGGCCGGTCGAGCAGACCCGGGGTGTCGACCAGTTGGTACTTGAGGCGGCGCAATTCAAAATGGCCGACGTGCAATTGTTTGGTGGTGAAGGGGTAGGTGGCGACTTCCGGCTTGCCCGAGGAAAGGGTGTTAATGAGTGCTGACTTACCGACATTGGGGGCTCCGGCAACCACGATACAGGGCTCCATGGGGTCGATTGAGGGGAGTTTGCGCAAGGTCTCACGGGCCTCGTTCAGCCACGCGAGGCTGGGGCCGACCTGACGGACGATACTGGAAATTCGCCCATAGGCCTCGCGCCGTGATTCGTGCATGAATTCGACATTGGCGGTGCGGGTGATCTTCTTCTGATTCTGACCGGCGATGTTGCGCACCTGTTTGGCGCCCCATTGCAACATCGAGAGATGATGGCGATAGTCATCACAGCCGACCGCGGCCTCGACCATGGCTTCATCGAAAACCGGCAATTTATCGAGACTCGGCCAATCTGAGACCCACTCGAGCAGGGTTTCGGCGATGACATCGCTGGCGGTCTGCAACATCCGGTTCATCTGTTTGCGCACCCGGAAGACGCGATGCGGATCATCGACCCGGTCGGCGGCCTTGGTGGCCCTGCTGTAGGCCTTGTCGAGAAGTTCATCGTGAAACAAGACCGTCGGAATCGACTTCCATATAATCTTCATGCACTCATCTCCGAAAGGTCCAGTGGGCAGGTTTGCATCAATGCCGTGGTGTCGAGGGGTATTTACCCCCTCGATAATTGACGGCGGGAGCCCATCCTTCTTCAATTGGCGTGGTCAAAATGCAAAAAATACGGCCGCGGGGCTTTTGAGGGACGAGCGACTGCGAAGGTCATGGGCGAGGGAGGAGATTTACCGGATTGGGCTGTTCCGATGTGGGAGGAACTCGGTTCTCCGGACCTGGAACCGATGAAACCAGTACACGCTGGCGACCTTCTTGGTCGCAGGACCGGCCTACGTCGAGATGATTTGGTTGAGATAATTCTCGATTCACGTTCCATGACAGACGGTGACGATAATTTCGTACGCGGCCGTTTGGTCTCACGCGGCAAGGGCACCTTGGAAATCCTTGACGACGACGGCGCATTCAGATATATTCACAGTGATGCTATCGTCGAGATACGTCTAATCGCCCATCTCCGCCCAGCATATATCGACGATATCGAATTGCTTGAATTCGAGCGTGAAGACCAAAAACGGCGCAATGAACTACACGAGAAGGTCGAGAAGGATACCGGGCGTGACGACGGCCACCTGTGGGGCTGATAAAATGGCACTGCACGAACGCCGATGTATCCCTTGCGAGGGTGGTGTTCCTCCACTGGGTGAAGAGCAGATCAAGCCCTTGATTTCACAATTGAATGATGATTGGGAGGCGGTCGAATCGCATCACCTCGAGCGGGTATGGCAATTTCCAGATTTCCAGAGCGCCTTGGATTTCGTCAATGCCGCGGGGGCGGTGTGCGAAGAAGAGTTTCATCACGCCGACTTCGACTTCGGCTGGGGGCGGGCGAAGGTGACTATCTGGACGCATAAAATCGATGGTCTGACCGAGAGTGATTTTGTCTTGGCCGCAAAACTGGACCAACTCTGAGGTGAAATTATGGCCACCGATCCAAAGGAGAGGAGCGAGCCCGGTTATTCTCGCCATGTCTTTGTATGCGGGAATGAGCGGCCACCGGGTAGTCAACGCGGCTGTTGCCGGGAGAAGAACAGCCTTGAGATATTACGCAGTATGAAGAACGCCGCCAGGGCTCTGGGCCTGGACGATGTGCGGGTGCAGAAGTCGGGGTGTCTCGACTACTGTGAAAAAGGAATTTCCTGCGTCATCTATCCCGAGGGTGTATGGTATTCAATCAGTGGTGAGGAAGATGCAATGAAGGTCGTCTCATCACATCTTGCCAACGGCCAGGTGGTCGAGGAACTGCTGATGGATCTGAACTGAGATGCAAGCCGCCTGAAATGGGAACAGTGGATGGAATTGCATGAAACGGGTCGTCTATACCAGGAAGGGTGACCTTTCGGTCATCGCCATTGTCGAAGAACAGTCTCCTGTGGCCAAAGCCGGGGAAGTGGTGGTGGAGGTTCACCGCGCGGGGATTAATTTCGCCGACCTGATGATGCGCCAGGGCCTATATGGGGCGGCGCCTGATTTTCCCTTCACCCCTGGATATGAGGTCTCGGGAATAATCACCCAGGTCGGTGATGGTGTAAACGAACTAAAAGTCGGTGACCGGGTCATCGCCATGACCGGATTTGGTGGTTATGCCGAGCAGGTGGTGGTCGATGCCTCTCGAATCATCCCTATCCCCGACGAGGTGAGTTTCGACGCCGCCGCGGCGATGCCGGTTACCTATGCAACCGCTTACCACATGCTGTCGTGGCTGGGAAATTTCCAATCCGGTGATACGGTATTGATTCACCATGCGGCCGGCGGGGTCGGGACCGCGGTCGCCCAGTTAGCCAAGGCATTGGGGGCGGGAATCATCATCGGCACCTCCTCGGCGGGCAAGCGTGAATTCGTCGAATCTCTCGGGATGAGATTCGTCGACAGAGATTCTGAGGATTTTGTCGCCGTGTGCAAACAATTGACCGATGGCAAAGGTGTCCATCACGCCCTCGACCCGGTCGGTGGAAAACACCTGATGCGCTCTTACAAAGCCTTGCGCTCGGGCGGCAGGGTGTATTGTTTCGGCGCCTCCTCGGCGGTTACCGGAGAGAAACGCTCGCTTTTAGCAGCCCTCAAGATGATGCGCGGCATGCCCAAATTCGACCCGCTGCGGATGATGAATTCAAACAAGTCGGTCTTCTGCGTGCACATGGGAACCTGGGAGGATGAAGATGTGATGCGCTCGCACTTGGTCGAGTTATCAGAATTGTTGAGGGCGGGAAAGATTTCCCCGATTGTCGACAAGGTGTTTCGCTACGTGCAGGTGGCCGAGGCGCAGAAATATATCCATGACCGAAAGAACCGCGGCAAAGTCCTGCTCGATTTCAGCCCACAATAACCGCGGTATCAGTCCAGAGTCACGAAAAAGCTAGAATCGCCTGGCGGGTGATGTCGACGATAAGGTCGATCTCCTCGCTGGTGATCTCAAAGTGAGGGGTGTAGCGCAATGCATTACTGCCACCGTGGATGACACCGAGGCCATGGCGGCGGCACCAGACCTCGAGTTGGTCATAGCCGACCACGGTGAAGCGTTCGGGGTCGAATTCAGCCGATACCAATAATCCGGTGCCCTGGACCTTGGTGATGGTGCCGGGAAGTTCCTCTGCCAAGGCCCTGAGTTTCTCGACGAACTCAATTCCCCGCTCCCGGATGTTCTGGCGCATCTGCGGGGTGATTCGCTCGAGCACGGCGACCGCGGTCTCCAGTGCCCGAGGAGTGGTGGTCATGGTGTTGCCATAGATTCCGACGGCGTAGAGTTCAGCGGCACGGGGGGTGAGGCCCAGGACTGAAATCGGATATTGCCCGGCATTGAGGGCTTTCGACCAAGTCTCCAAGTCCGGTGCCTCGCTAGTCTCAAAACCTTGGTAATCAACTATAGACAGGCATCCTTGAGCGCGCAGGCCAGCCTGAATCGAATCAACCAGAAGCATACTCCCATGTTCCAATGTCAGGCGGCGAGCCTCATCGTAGAACCCTCGGGTAACGCATTTCCCGGGGTTTCCCTCACCCTGTACCGGCTCGATGGCCATCAGTTCGATGAAGAAACCCTCGGCATCTGCACGAGTAAAGACCGCCTGCAATCCCTCGACATCATCTGCCGCGACCGAGAGGAGATTATCACGCTCGTTGAAGGTCTTGAGATTATCTTGGTAACTCTTGAGGCAGGAATGGGAAATCTGCGCCGGCCGGTCGGTACGACCGTGGAAGGCCTTTTCCAAAGCCAGTAATTTGACCGGTTTACCTTCGTGGCGGCCGCCGGGTTCGGTCATCTTCTTGGCGTTCACATCTGAGATTCGCATGCCCACAGTCACTGCTTCTGAACCGGAATTCATGCAGATGAACTTGGTGAAAGGGCATTCGCCACGAGACTGCCCCAACTCTTGCTTGAGGCGATTGGTGAGACGCAGTTGACTGAAGGATGCGGTCATCACATTGGCCATCACCCAATTCTTCGACATCGCCTCAATCACCGTCTCAGGGCCATGACCAGCGGCGATCATGCCGTAACCGCCGTTGTCGTGAAGCACCGCGCCGTGTGAGGTGATGACCCACGGGCCTCGCCCGGCAATCGCAACGTAGGGATTGACGGTCTCCGGCGCATAGAAGTTGATCAGGTTGGCTTGCAGAGATTTTACCAAAGTGACCTCATCCTGCATTAAAACCTCATGACCGAATTCAACTACAATGACTTTTTGGTATGCTGTGGCCTCTTCTATAGCGACCACCAAGGTCGGGTCGCGGGCGGCGAACTCAGCGATCACCGAGTCCGAAAGCCCAACGGTTTCAGCTGTACCACTTGCATTGCGCAGGGCGCTGAGTTGCGACAGTACAGCCTCGCCAACTTCAGCCATGATTACGGCTGATGTGGTGGTGTATTCAACATTACCACGTTGCCCACTGATGCTGGGACTGATGTTCTTATTATCCTCGATGCTGATAAGTATAATATCCGCTGAGGACTCTTACGTCACAGAGGTGAGCAAATGGCGAAAGGGTCAACGCGAATGACGATTGGATGGATAGGGGTCATATTCGGAACAATCTTATTCTTGGTCATGTTAGGAAATGCTGGTGGAAATTCAGTATTCTCCTCGTGCTGTATGGTCATCGTGTTTGGAATAATCGCCGATAGCGGCCATAAGGCGCGCAAACTCGCCATGCGGCAAGTGGTCATCATTCAGCCCAAGGTTCAGCAGGTACCGATAATTGTACAAACTCAGGCGCCGGTGGTGAATGTGCAACCACAGGCACAAGTCATGCCTACTCCTGCTTCCTCGGCACCTACAAAGACCCAAGGAGATTGGTTACGTACAGCGCGTAATCTTGAGACCGCACGCGATTGGGAAGGGGCGGCCAAGGCTTACCAAGAGGCTGGATTGTTCGGTGAGGCCGGAAGAATTCGGCAAGAAAATCTGGAGGATGACGACGATAAGGTAGTCCTCAATATCGATCGTATCGGCGATACCGTACTGCACGACAGCGTAATGATGAGCGATTCAAGTTCAACTGAGGATGATAGAACCGACCTCTGATTACAGGGTGGCGCCGCACGATGGGCAGGCGAGCCAGCCATCGGCAATCACCTGACCGCATTCACATGACTTTGTTGTCGCGGAGGCTGATGGCGCCGCTTGAGCGGAGGTGGCGGAAGTACCGACATTCAGGCTACCCCCGGCGGCGGTCGCATCAGCCATGGTCGCATCGGCCTGTTTCTGTTTCGACTGATTCTCGAGGAATGACTGCATGACCTCGGGGGTCAAGGCGTTGTTATCGGCCGCCATTCGCATCATCTCGGTCTGGACATCATCGGTATGCTTCTGCCGATCGAGGACCGATTCGGATTGCTGCGCCATGCGCTGACGCTTAGCCTCTTGCACCCCTTCAAACATCTCCATCGCGACCTCAGACTTCTGTTGGCGATCGGATTGAGACACATCGGACTTGTGCTGGCGCTCGGACTGTGCAATGTCCATACGTTGGCGCTCAACATTCAACTCAGCTTCCCAGCGCGCTTCCTCGGCACGCAGTCCTTTCAATTCCGATTCCAATTCAACCGAGACCTGACCGCGCGCCTGCGCTTTGGCCTGGGCATATTCTGATTCAATTCGGCGTACCATGACGGATTCATGGCGCTCCAATCCGGAGATTTCCGCATCGGTGATAGCCTCACCCTGAGCGGTCTGGGCGGATATCTTTGCACTCAGTGCCTCGGCCTTCTCGAGGTCGGTCGGATTGGTTGAGCAAAAAGCCTTCAGCAGGGTCAGCCCCCACATCTCGCAGATATTTCGCATCTCGACCTCGGCACTCATCTCAAACCTCTCTTGGAAAGTAATTTGACGCAATTCTGCCGCATCGGCAACCGAAGCGAGCAGGGGACGGACGACCTTCTCATCGAATTCTCGTTGTAATTGGGTCGATAACCAGGTCTTGGTAATCTCACGCGGGCCGCTGGTGAACAGGTTGAGTAGTTTGGGGATGTGGTCGCGCTGAATTTGAATCCGCAGTGTTCCCAGCCCCTGCACAGATTCACCATTGCCCAACTGGCCGCGAATCGGCATATTCAGATTGACCGGCCCGGTGATGGCGAACAGCAGTTTGCTATCGGTCGCACCTAAGCCCATTTTCCCCCCCAGCCAGCGGCCGAAGCCACCGACCTGATTCTTCATCACGGTCTCGGTCAGGATATCCTTGACCTTACCATCGACGATGATGGCACAGGCCTCATTGGGCTTGATGACGATATCCTTGCTCGACCAGGTTTTGACACTGTCTTTGTCGATCAATCTTGCGATTACGTCAGGGCTGTCTCGCCAGCGGTGTTGAGCCATTTTCTCACGTCCTCTTCATCCCTTTCAGCAGGCTGGAGCGGGCGCTGAAGAAACCGCGGCAACTCGACAGCATCTGTTGGCATTGTCGCGCCAGACGGATGACCTCGGCCTCCTCGCCCCCGGATGAATGGCCGTGTTCACAACTATTGGCGATATTGACGGCTTTGGTAATCATCTCGATTACGTCGTGGTCGTGCTTGATGAGTTTCTTCAAGTCCTTCTTCGAGGTGGTCTTCTGTTTGGAGAACAATGGGTGGTCTCCCCCGGTCTCGGCCTTATCGACCTCGTTGCGGAACTGGTCGCCCTCCTCCATCGTCTGCTTGCAGGCTCGGGTGATTTTGATATTGCCATCGCGGTATGACTGATCGTGAACATTGGTCATGTGATTATTCACTCGCCCAATGGCGCGAATTATCTCCTGGCGCACCGCCAAATCGGTTTCACGGCGCTTTCCCTTGGAATATCCGCTGTATCCTGAAATCACTAGTTGCACACCTCTTATGAGTGGAAGGGCATCGGTCGGTAGTCCTATCATATACTCTCGTGTACTTGCTTCATTAATAGGGTTCCCACGTGAAGGCCACCGAAGACCACTGCGCAGTAAGGGCGGCCGGACAGTAAGATACAGTACATATGTCGCCCGAGAGAAAAAACGACGAATACGAGTGCAAGGCAGTTGAAAGAAGCAGCAATATGCTCAAGAGACTTAGCCGAGTGTTCGGAGTTTTTCTGGTTCATCTAATCCAATACTCGGCCTTCGCCAATGGGGGTTTTCTAGGGTTTGGATGCTTCTACGCGTTGCCTATTTCTGTCAAAGGAAAATCAAAAGAATGGTGAGATAAACTATATTTCGATGATAGATAATGGAGTTTCATGTCGAGTTCTGCACCCTTGGTCCTGAAAACTTTTCAAATCGATTATACTGGGCATTCAGGAGCGCATATTCTCATCGAGGGTAGGCAACCGGGTATTTACGCGATGATACTTACAATGCTCGGCTTGGAGCCTATTTCATCGGTGAAGGTCACCGGCGGGGCAATCAGTTTCCGCTCCACCAGTCTGAGTGGGATGGACCAGGTTACCACTGCATTGACCTCGGTTGGAGCATTCATCGGAGGTTATCGGAAACCAATCGGCTATCTCGTCGCCTCGGTGGTTTCCACCATTGCTGGCTTTGTGCTGTGGCTGTCCCTTATGGATATCGGAGAACTAGCCGGAATCGATTCGATATATTTGTTATATTTGGGGATGGGTTTAGCGCTGATATTTGTCATTGTCTATTCAATCAGCAAAGAGATGTATATCGGCTTTGAAACATCAGGTGGGGCGAAGCATTTCATGGTCTTTCGAAGATCTATACTCGAGGGGGTTCCGGTCGACATATCAAGAATTGAAGAGGCGATCAATCTGGTTAATGGCTTGATTTCATCAACGGGAACGGGAGGAAGACCGGTCGTTGAAACCAACAAAGTGCAGACCTTCGGCAGACAGGCGACCATTACCTCACGTCAAAAGACAATCCCGGCCGTTCAAGCGGGCGGCGTGACCACACAAGTTCCGACGGTCGCGCCACTTACCAACCTGAGAGGGGAGGTCAGGGAAGATGGCATTGAATGGTTAGAGTATCCGGTGAACAGCGATAATTGGTTCTTCCGTGATACAACCACGAATAATTGGATCAAGCAAAACTAATCCGAAAGCCGAGCCTGAATCTGAATTGTTGTGGTCGCGCGTGCGTCCGCAGAGTCCTAATGCTTGGGTTGGACGCTAGTTAGAATTGTTTAAGCGAGTCGCAAACGCTTATCTGAGACTCTCTGTTCTTAGGAGTACAGTATTGCTTCGATTGCAGTCTCCTCTTCGCTTGCTCCTCGCCGTGCGTCCGCAGAATCCTATCGTTTGCTATTGGACGCACTAGAGTTTGACTGGGCGCGTCGCACCACAGGCCTGACACTTCAGCAGGGTGGTTCGGTCCTGACGTTGGAAATGGGTATCGGGAGCGCCGCACTGATGGCATTTGATGAATGAATTGACATAATTAACCAAGCACTTCTTCAGTCGTTTGGGCGGAATTCGCCCCTTGAAACGAGCGCGTGGCCCTTCTCGACTGCCCGAAGTTCCCAGTTCATTCTGCATGTATTGGAATACGTGATTATCATCGCGCTCCATCTTTGAGACCACTTCTGCGAAATTACGGAAAATCGTATTCTGACCTTCGATGAGGATATTGGGCTCAGGCAGAGTCCACCGGACGCGATTACTGATCTCCTCGGGGATGTTTTCCCGGGCGCGGTCCAGCAAATCCTCGTAATCGAAGTCGGTCACGGGTTTTGGCGGCGGCCGCTCTGGTATAACCCCTGCGTAAATACAGCCCCTCAACATAAGCGACTTTTCCCCACACCACTTCCGTAGGCTTCATAGGCATAGCAGACGACGAAGGCAACGATAACATGGCTCTGAGCGTTGACGAACTACGCAGCACAGTTGCTGGGATGAGAAAGGCTGGACTGTCCACGGTACAGATTTCCGATGAAATGTCGCTCTCCCAAGATACTGTCACATGGTTATTATCGAGTTCTACCGAAGGTGCTTCCGACCGCCCTACTGATATGCGAATCGGCTGGCGGACAATCGGTGTGCGACCGACCCGAATCGCCGCCATCGGGCACATCTTTGCCGACGTCGCCCTGGAGGAATGCGGCGAAGATATCGACACCGTGGTCGGCATCAGCCTGAACGGGATTCTGTTCGCTCAGGAGATCGCCGCTCAACTCAACTGTGAAGTTTCTATATATCGCAGCCTTAATCAGGAAGAGAAGAAAGGTGCACTGTCAAATAAGTATGGCAATGTCAACGGCAAGATGGTGATGGTGGTCGACGATGTTCTCTCGACCGGACAGACAATGACCCAGTGTATCGAGCACCTGCGCCAGAATGGGGCAATTATCGTATTGTCTGCGGTATTACTCAACAAGACCACGCTAAATGAAATCGCGGATGTGCCACTGCGAGGGCTTATTCGAGCGGTCATGGTTTAGGGTGTGAGATTCTGCACTGGGCCGATTACACCGCAACCCGGTTAGCCGAGCGCGGCTCGACCCATGTGATCTCAACCGGAATCACCCCGAGCGGCATCTTCCACATCGGACATCTCCGTGAAATACTGACCGGAGATATGCTGACCCGGGCCGCGCTCGATGCCGGGATGGAGGCTAAGATGATTTTCATCATCGATTCGGCCGACCCATTACGCAAGGTCTACGATTTTCTCGCCGCCGAATATGAGGATTACATCGGCCACCCCATCGGTGCCATCCCAGCCCCTGGACCGGATGGGAAACCGAGTGACGGGGGTAATTATGGTGAGCACTTTCTCGCTCCATTCGTCGCCGCCCTGAGCCAGATCGGCGTTGCGCCGAGGCTGGTCGACAATTATCAGTCCTACCTCGAGGGAAGATTCAACCCGGCAATTCGCACTTTCATCGACAAGCGGGAGCAGGCCCGGGAGATCATCGAGCGGGTCAGTGGGCGTGAACTCGAAGAGGACTGGTTCCCCTTCAATCCGGTCGGCAGTGACGGCAGTATGGACGGGGTGGTCGTCACCGGACACGATTGGCCGGTGATTCACTGGCGCGATTCCCTAGGTGTAGAGGGTTCGTGCAACCTGGGTGAAACCGGGATTTTTCACGGCAAATTACCGTGGCGACTCGACTGGCCGGCGAAGTGGGCCTGGCTCGGTGTGACCTGTGAGCCGTTTGGCAAAGACCACGGTGCGGCGGGTGGTTCCTATGATACCGGGTGTGAATTATCGGCCTTGCTCGACTACCAATCTCCATTGCCACTTACCTACGAGTGGATACAACTGAAGGGGATGGGGGCGATGTCGAGCAGCGCGGGAATCACCATCGGGCCGCTTGAAGCCCTACGCTTGGTGCCTCCCGAAATCCTGCGCTATCTCATCGCCCGCAACAAGACCAATCGTCATATCGATTTCGATACCGGTGATGCGCTGATAGAACTGGCCGACGAGTACGAGCGCCTGCTCGGGCGCATCGCCCAAGAAGGTGATGAGATGGCTGACGACCTCAATCGCCGGCAGAAGGTTGCATGGGAGGTCGACCGGGCACAGATTCGCCTGTCACAGGTGAAACGCGGCACTCAGCCCGACCTGTCGGCAACCGCGGTGTCATTTCGCCACCTGGCGATGCTGGCACAGATTCGCGAACGCGATGACGACATCTGGGACTCACTCCATTCCTCGCATCACCTTGCAGCACCACAGGCCAGTACCACATTGGCTAAGCGTTTGGACTGCATACGGGTATGGATTGGCTCCGAGCACTTCCCGGACGGCTTCAGATTGCGAATACAATCTCAACCTTCGGCCGCGGCGTTGGAAAACCTCACTCCAGAGGGGCGGGATTATCTGCGGGCGCTGGCGGCTGAGTTTGCCGAGTGTGAATGGAATATAGACTCGATCAGCAATGCCATCTGCGAACTCGCAAAAGAACATGAAATCGAACTGCGTCAAGCCTTTATATTTCTGTATTGGATTTTTCTCGACCAGCACTACGGTCCGAAGATGGCCAGTTTGCTGTTCGAACTACCGCGCTCTGAGGTGGTAGCGCTTCTCGGTGCGGTTGTCACTGAATAGGGTCAGGGGTTTTCCGATATTGCCACAACCCCCCCCTGTTGCGGTAATTCCACCTTATTTCACCGCAGGACTTGAATACATATTGATACGCTTGCGAAGCGATGGGAGGCGTTTTTTGCCCTAAGTGCGAATCCTCGGTCGAGGCGACGGCAAAGTTCTGTCTCGCCTGCGGCCATGATTTCACCACCGAGGGAGCAATTACCGCCACCGGGCATGAGCTCAACCAACTGAAGGAGGTAATCCGCCAACGCGAAGACCTTTCGATGGCCGAGAAATTCGATATGATAGCGAAGGTGGAAGAAGGGGAAAATCCAATCTCCATGGGCATAGCCGCTGCCGCCTCTGGTGAAGAGGACTACGAAGAAGATACCGAGGGGAAGAAGGGGAGCAATATTTTCGAGGAATTCTATTCCTTCGGAGAATCCGAAGCTGCAAAGCACGCGGTGAGGGCGGCCACCAGACCTACACCGGCATGGAATCTACTCGATACGGGCAAACTGAATCTCGGCCAGAAAATGTATCGTGAAGCGATGGCGGTGGGACTGGATGCCAGCACCCAGATTCACACCGTCGCCAGTGGTGAGCATGATGACATCGACGTCGAGGCGATGCGGGCGATTCCGGTGCTGAAACCACCGACCCGTTCATTCTGTCCGAAATGTGGTTCCGATATTCATGCTAATACACTGATGCAATGGCGAAAATGGCGCGACCTGTCAAACGAGGTCCTGTCGATTCAACTGGAAGCCTCGATGGAGGCCTCGATCATCCAGGTGGCGGCGCACTTCGTCACCGAAATCGAGACCTTTGAGAAGAGACTCAAGCAATTGAAGAAAGACCACCGCGCCGCCAAGAAGAAACTCGGTAAACTCGATGCCGGTGAACTGCGCCAGAGCATCGAAGAGGAGATTCGCCCCGGCCTCGAAAAAGAGATTCGCGCCGAATTGGGAATGGAATCCAAGTCTGCTGCCAAGGGAAGAACCGCTGCTGGCAAGGTCAAGGCTGGCGGCAAAAGCGGTGCGAGCAGAGGTCGAACGTCCACCACCTCCAAGAGTAAAGCCAAAGGCAAGAAAGCCGGAGGGATGTTTGGCGGCGGAAAGAAGTCGACTAAGACCTTTGAAGGTGCTGATGAGGATAAGGCGGAATGGTTCTTATCCGAGGCTTTAGACACGGTTTACAACCCGCATGGCACCGGCAAGGCGCTGAAGCGCAAGACCATTCTCGCCCGCTCGAGCGACGGCAATGTCAGGGTCGAAGATGTGGTGCTGATCTACTCCTCGGAAGGAGAAGACGGGTTGTCTGAATTGGCCTGGACCTCACCCAGTACCAAGTACATCATCGAGGCTTACGACTCGTGCTGAGAAAACCGCCATCTGGAGTCCGAGTTGTTCGGCTGGACTGTCTGAGTTGAATGTTGGTTGGAGGCGATATCGGCTGGATGGTTGATTGGCTGACTGAGTTGGCTCGATTGGGGGTGGTTCGGCCGAGATGATTGAGGGTTTTCGGCTGGAGGTTATTCGGCGGGAGGGATGGATGGCTAAATTCCCCGGCCATCCAGATAGGACACCTGCAGACGCTGAGGGGTGGTCGGGCCCTGTCCCGCAGCGCGTATCGCCGCCACCTCCATGCTCGCCCCATTCATCGTCGTGACGAATGGGATGTTCATCTCGACCGCCAAGCGCCGCATCATATTACCGTCCCTGACAGCCCCTCCAGAAATCGTTGGCACGTTGACGATGAACTGAATCTCACCCCGGCGCATCAGCCCGAGAGCATCGGGAGACTTGCCCTCAGCGATGCGGTAGGCTATCTCACACTGCACTCCACCATCTCGCAGAGCATGTGCGGTCCCGGGGGTTGCATAGATTTTCATTCCTAAATCACTTAGTTGCAGGGCGACCGGGATCAGGCCTTGCTTATCCTCATCGCGTACCGTCAGATACACCCCTCCGGTGGTGTTGACGGGGATTTCTGTCGCCATCCTCGCCTTCAGGTAGGCCACTTCAGCGGTGATATCGGAGCCCATCACCTCACCGGTTGATTTCATCTCTGGGCCGGGTGCGGGGTCGAGGCCACGCAATTTGATGAACGGGAATACCGGCACCTTGACGCAAACCAGCGTATTATTCGGCTCTGGAATATTGAGGTCGCGCAATTTTTCGCCTAAGGTCAGGCGAGCGGCGATGCGCGCCAGCGGCACGCCCGATGACTTGGCGACGAAGGGTACGGTTCGGCTTGAGCGCGGGTTGACTTCGAGCACATAGAGACGCTCGCCCTGAATGGCGAACTGAATATTGAAACAACCGACTATTTTCAGGCCTAATCCTATCGTCTCAGTCTGCTTACGCACCCGAGTAAGCATTTCCTCACCGATATTCTGCGGAGGGATGAAGCAAGTCGAATCTCCCGAGTGGATTCCGGCCTCCTCAAGGTGTTCCATTATCGCCCCGACCAGAACCTGCTCGCCATCACTGACCGCATCGACGTCGAGTTCGGTGGCATGTCCGAGATACTCGTCGACCAGCAGTGGCTTGTTCGGGGCGATGTAGGCCTCGGCGAGATAAGCCGATAACTGCTGTTCATTGGTCAATATCTCCATCCCCCGCCCGCCGAGCACATACGACGGCCGGATGATAATGGGGAAACCGATTTCAGCGGCGGCGGCGCGTACATCGTCGGAGGTTTTTCCAGTCAAGCCGTTGGGTATTCGCAGTCCGGCGAGGCGGGCGAACTCAGCGAATCGCTGGCGGTCACTGGCCTGGTCAATCGCATCCGGAGAAGTGCCGAAGATACGCGTCTGCAAGCCGTGCTCTCCCAGGGTTGGAATCCTCTCTTCCAGAGGTATGGCGAGATTGATTGCGGTCTGGCCACCGAATTGCAGGAGGATACCATGTGCTTGCTCACGCAATAGCACCTCGGTGACGCACTCGAGACTTATCGGTTCAAAGTAGAGTCGGTCGCTGGTATCGAAGTCGGTTGAGACGGTCTCGGGATTATTGTTGATGATGATGGCATCTCGTCCTGATTCGCGAATCGCCATCACCGCGTGGACACAACAATAGTCAAATTCTATCCCCTGACCGATTCTTATAGGGCCGCTTCCAAGCACCACGACCCGTTCCTTTTGCCGCTCCTGCAGTTTGGGGATGAAGTCGATACCACTCTCCTGACCACCCTCATAGGTCGAGTAATAGTAGGGGGTGGCGGCGGCGAATTCTGCGGCGCAGGAATCGACCATGCGGTAGCGTGGATGAATCCCGAAAAGATGTCGTCTCCGCATGACTGCGGTCTCGCCGACTTCGCTGGATAACGCATTGTACCCAGTCACCGGGAAGCCGGCGAGTGCATCGCAGATGTAGGCATCACTCATTCCCAACCCCTTCCAGCGCCACAGGTCATCTTCATCGATCAGCATCGGGCTGGCCGCATCACAGTCGACCACCTCAGCCTCGGTGGCGGCGATATTGGCGAATCTATGCAGGAACCAACGGGTGATACGTGTCACCTCGTGCACCTGTTCCACCGACCAGCCGCGCCGGAAGGCCTCGATGAGCGCGGTCATCCTCCGGTCGGTGGCGACCTCGAGCCATTCCACCATGGTACGCTCAGCCAAGGGCTTATGAGCGCGCTCTGACATCCCTTCACCCTCGGACTCATCGGCGCGGGTCAAGGGGCGCGGGTGGGGATGGCCGACCTCGAGTGAGGCCCAGGCCTTGAGAAAGGCCTCTTCGAAGCATCGACCGATTGCCATCACCTCACCGGTCGACTTCATCGAGGTCCCCAGAGTACGGTCAGCGGTGCGGAACTTGTCGAACGGCCAGCGCGGGATCTTCACCACACAATAGTCCAACGTCGGCTCGAATGCCGCGGTCGTGCCATGCCCGGTGATCGGATTGGGTAATTCATCCAAGGTATATCCGACGGCGATTTTTGCCGCTATTCTGGCGATGGGATAACCGGTCGCCTTGCTGGCCAGGGCGGATGAGCGTGAGACCCGCGGGTTGACTTCGATAACCCGGATTTCCCCGGTCGATTGATTGACTGCGAACTGGACGTTACAACCGCCGCTGATATTCAACTCACGAATCAGCGCCAGTGAACAATCGCGCAGGTGCTGGTGGTCTCGGTCGGACAGGCTCTGCTGGGGGGCGACGACAATGCTCTCACCGGTGTGAATCCCCATCGGGTCGATATTCTCCATCGTGCAGACGATGATGCAATTGTCGTTTGAATCGCGCATGACCTCGTATTCATGCTCCTGCCAGCCGAGAATCGATTCCTCGATGAGAACCTGATTAATACGAGAATTTCGCAGACCAAAGGTTGAGACCTCGACCAATTCCCCGGTATTCCAAACCGTTCCTCCACCCAATCCCCCAAGGGTGAAGGCAGGCCTGACCAGTAGTGGCCAATTTCCAAGTTCCTCGGCCGCGGCCAAGACCTCTGCGACGCTGTCACAGGCGATTGCCTGGGGTACCGGCAGGCCGATTGATTCGCATACCTTCTTGAACAGGTCACGGTTTTCGGCCTTGTCTATAGCTTCCAGGTCGGAGCCTATCAACTCGATCCCGAGGCGCGCCAGAGTGCCATCGTGGGCCAGTTCACTGGCTATATTGAGGGCGGTCTGGCCGCCCATCCCGGCCAAAAGGGCGTCCGGCTTCTCAAGTTCGAGAATCCCCCTGACCACATCGGGTAGTAGAGGCTCGATGTAGACCCGGTCAGCCATCTCGGGGTCGTTCTGGATGGTCGCCGGATTGGAATTGACCAAGATCACCTCAAAACCATCTTCGCGCAGAGCGCGACAGGCTTGACTACCGGAGAAATCAAATTCAGCCCCCTGACCAATCTTTATCGGCCCCGAGCCCAATATCATCACCCGCTGGATATCGGTGCGGCGTGGCATCAGGATTCACCTCTCAGATGCGTGGACACCATCTGTGCGAAGCGGTCGAAAAGCGGCGAGGCGTCGTGCGGGCCGGGACAGGCCTCGGGATGGAACTGAATGCTGAAGGCAGGTTTTCCGACCACCTCCAGACCCTCGACGGTCTGGTCGTTGGAGTTGATGAAACTGACCTTGACCTCGGCACCAATCAGGTTTTCCTGCACTTCACTACACAAGCCACTCGGATGTTGAGCGAGCATTCCATGCTTCGGGTCGGCGACCGCAAAGCCGTGGTTCTGCGAGGTGATGAGCACGGTATTCTTCACCAGGTCGAGCACCGGCTGATTGGCGCCACGGTGGCCATAGCGCATCTTGTAGGTCTGTAGGCCACTGGCCAGACCAAGTAGTTGATGACCAAGACAAATCCCCATCGTCGGCATTCCATCGGCTACGGCCGCCGCCAAAGCCAGACGCGCCTGCGTTGCTTTGCCGGGATGGGCCGGGTCGCCCGGTCCGTTGGAGCAGAACAGCGCTTGAATCGCGAATTCCTTTTTCAGTCGGCCATAGCCGAGATCCGGTGGTGACCACACGACCTCGAAGCGGCGACACAATTCACGCAGGATGTTGTACTTGATTCCGCAATCCAAAACCCCGAGGCGAGGTAAAGCCCGACCTTCGTGGTCGGTCGCCCCTTGGTTGAGAATCACCGGCTCGTCGATGCTGACCTGTGCAACCAGATCTTCGAGGTCTGGTGGTAGCATCTTCTCGAGTCGGGCACGCAGAGATTCCTCATCGGCAAGCGGACCGAAAACGCAGAGCAGGGTGCCGAATTCTCGCACCCTGCGGGTGATCGCTCGGGTGTCTACCGCCTGAATTCCGCAAACCCCGTGCAGGCGGAGCAGGGAATCGAGATTGCCGACTGAATCACGGTGGTCTGGAACCTCCATGGCGTGGCGTACGACCACTCCCCGCGGCCATACTACAGATGACTCACTACAGCCCAATTGAGCGCCATAATTACCGATCATGGGATAGGTGAAGGTGAGCACCTGTCCGGCGAAAGAAGGGTCGGTCAGGCTCTCCTGGAAACCGGTCATCCCGGTGGTGAAAACCAGTTCCCCCTCACCGATCCCGACCGCACCGAACAATTCACCCTCGTAGCGACCGCCGTCGGCCAGCAGTAGCACCCCCGCACCGGCAGCACCTTCCTCCAGTTCACCAGCCGCCAGCAATCCCTGAGCGGCATCAATCAATCCCAAGATTCCGGTCATGGTGGGAGGTATGTTGCCAGAACCATTCGCAGTGCCAGCGCTGCCAATGCCTTGCATCGTCTTTTCGCATTCTCTAGGCTCAATAATGCTTAG
>JAPOGE010000041.1 GCA_028283345.1 Candidatus Poseidoniales archaeon | reverse complement strand
GGTCGATATCTCGACTGCCATGACCGCGGCCAGCGCCGAGGGTCGTCGGCGCGGTGCTAAAGACCCGGATAAGAAGGGAAAATCGGGACGAAATCTCGGCATCGAACCGTTCGATCCAGCCAAGTATGTGGCCAAGGAAAAGGCTGAAACCGCGTCGATGTGGTTGGTGATGGGATTCTCTCTGTGCGTGGCATTGTTGTCACGATATCTGCTGATGCCCAAACTCGACCCGAGCGGCAATAATGACCTGCTGTGGTTTGGCCCGTTGGCACTTCTCCTGGTCATCCCCTCGCTTCACCGGTTGGTGATGCCCGAGGCATTTCTCAAGCACTATACCAAGGGAACATGGTTTAAGGCGGGATTCCTGCACATCTTTGCCTGGCTGGCCTTCACCTTCTTGCTCACCAATCCACCTCTCGGCGACATCGGTTCCCCTGAGCCTAGCGCAGGCTGGACGATCGTTGTGGAAGATGGGGCTGATTGGCTGGTGGCGAATGATTCTCTGGCGGGGAGAAGTCAAATCGTCTGGCACCTGAATTCATCCGAGGATATGTTGAGTGGCACCATCTGGTTGATGTTTGCTCTAGCCGATAATTCAGACCCCAATGATGCTGAGATCACCATCAGCATCACTCCCGGAGGTGGGGTAACCGAAACTCTGGCGATATCTGAAGACCAATGGTCACGAATTGACGAGGGCCGGGAATGGGCGCTCGGAAACCAATCCGATGGCCATGATGCGGTGTTGACAGATCATGCCAGCGACCGTTTGATTGCGGTACAACTAGGAGAGAATCTGGAGGTTGGGGAGTACTCGATATCGGTAGCGGTTTCCGAGGACGGCAGTCCGTGGAGGAATACCGACCAGTGGACCTGGGAACTGACTATCACCAACAGCACTTGAAGTGGCGAAAACTGAACCGCCGTGATAACACTATGCCGCGGGGTCGCCCGATACAGCACCTTTCGGGATTTACTCTACCATGCCGGCGCGGTGAGTTCAGCGTATTGGCTGGCGAGTCTCTGGCATAGCAACTTGGCCTTGCGCTGCATGCGTACCTCTTCGGAGGCCGTATTGATGCGCGCCACCCGCCATCTGCGCACCACCGGTGCGAGTGCGGTCCAACAGGCTAGGTCAATGGCCTTCATGGCTACGATTCTGGTTTTTTCAATCAGTTTTTTCATCTTCATCCCAACCACTGCGACAGAGACACGACTATCCTCATTTGAGTTGAGGGGGTAGGGAAAAGTGAAAGTGAACAACGAGATCGGATTCAACCATCTCAACTCCTGAGTAGTGACATACCATTACTTGGCTTCATCAGGTGGACAGAGCCGCACAGATTCTCGCCGTCATCGCATCGAGTTGCAATTGTTCGCCTCCTCCTTCGACCAAGCGGAAGTCGACCTCGGCCATCAATTCGGTCAGGTCGAGTTTCGCCGCCTCGGTCAGGAAATCAGCATTGTACATTTCACGGTGTAACTGGTTGATGAAATCGGTACCGGCCAAGCCGAACTTATCGAGTAAGCCTCGCAATCGCCGCCGTGCCGCATGGAAGCCGTCTTCGCGGCACGCCAGCAGGTATTGATGCAGGGCTTCTGGGGGTGCGGTGGCGGTGGTCTCGTAAATCAGCGCTCGGGTGACATGGCCATCGATGGCCGCCGCGACCTGTAGCGCAGTCAGCGCTTTTCTCATGTCTCCCAAACTGATGGCGACGATTGCATCACCGGCATCGTCATCGAGTTTGACCTGCTCGATTTCGGCGACATGCTTGACCTGAGCACCGACATCTTCGTCGGCCAGTGGGCGGAAGCGGAAAACCGCACAGCGGGATTGAATCGGCTCGATGATTTTCGAAGAGTAATTGCAGGAGAGAATAAACCGGCAGGTTTCCGAGTATTGTTCCATGATTCGGCGCAGTGCTCCCTGCGCATCGTTGGTCAGGGCATCGGCTTCATCGAGGAAGATGATTTTGAAAATTGCCTTTCCGAACGGGCGAGTGCGGGCGAACTGCTTGACCTTGGTGCGGATATGTTCCAATTTTCTCTCATCGCTGGCATTCATCTCAAGCAGGTTCTGGCGAAACTCTTCGCCGTAGATGTCGCGCGTCAATGCCATAGCCGCAGTAGTCTTTCCCGTGCCGGGCGGTCCCGCGAACAGAAGGTGGGGGAATGTACCGCTCTCAGCATAGGCGCGCAGGCGGTCGACGATGGCTGTCTGACCCTTGATTTGAGCAACCGACCGCGGCCGATGCTTTTCTACCCACATCTCGTTCATGCGATACACTCCTCGTCCTTGCCAATGGCCGATGAACCTTCTCATGGATGCAACTGCTATAACCGATTGATTCTATTACTCTCAAGCAATAAACAATGGCCTCCCTTTGGGGAGATTTGGACTAGGCAAAAACTCTGCAAGTATTAGGATTCAGATTTTCAGCCGTAGTTCATAACTGGACCGAGTCGCGCAGTGACGAGGGAAACCCGAAACGAGAAAAACGAGAAGAGGGCGTCATGCATTGTTTTAGCGTCCGGTTCCGAGGCCGGAAGGAAGTATGATTATCTCGTATTACTTCCCGCGGTATTGTGAGCCCCATGTCTACCGCGACCACCACCCGCAGCAAACGCAGACAAGCCCTGACCATCGTGCTTCTTTTCCTGATAGCAGATTTATTGATTGCAGACGCAATACCAAGGTATGAACTCCAACCCGATAATGCGATTTTTCATGTTCAGTTGACCGATAATGCGACCGCCGATTCACAGATATACAGTCTGAACCCAACCACCACTTATGGTAGCGATGTCACAGCAAACATCGGTCCCGATGAAATCGGTGTCGGCGAATCGAAGATGGTGATTTCATTTCCCTTGAATCTCAGTGGTCAAGTCGATATCTCTAGCGCATCGGTCGAACTGCTATGTGCGACAGATTTGAGCGCTAAGACTTCGATATTTTTCATCAGTGCTCTGAGCGATTCGTTTAACGAGAGCGCAGTGTCGTGGATGAATCGCACCGCCACTCAGTTCTGGGCGAGTCCGGGTGCTGATGGAGTTGGCGACCACGGCGATTGGGAACCGCCCAGTGTCGAAATGATGAATGGTACTTTCAGTTTCAATGTCACTGCCCTGGTACAGAAGGCGGTTCGCAATGGCAATTCATCGATCAATTTCCTGCTAGCGGCTTTTGGGGCACAGTATTCCTGCTCGACGATGGACGAGACATCTGCCTCTGACCGGCCTAAGATTCTGATAACCTATGCCGCCACCGCTCCGGCAGTGGTGGGGACTCTCCAACCAAATTTCATCGCCGACGGCGCGGCCTTGATGACCGGTGATTTCATCCTCAGCGCCAACACCTTGCCGACGATATCCTGGGCCAACCAACTCGGTCAAGGTGCCGAGGTTCAGCTTTCCCTCTCCGACTCCTTCATGGAAGTGGGGGATTCATGGTGGTCATATTCATCGATGGTCAATGGCACCTTCCAATTTTCTGCAACCAATGGCCAGATGACTTTTCCAAGTGAAAATGAATTGAGCAATGGCACCACGATGAACTACCGCATAAGGGCGAGTAATTCCGACCAGATTGGCGATTGGGAAACCGGCTATTTCCATCTTCCATCATTACTGATGACCGACAACGGTAATGGCACTGCCTCGGTCAGTATTTTTGCCGAGACTATGGGGCTGACCGAGAATGCCATCAAAGATACCTATTCCGATGATTCGGTTTCGGGTGGTAATCAGAATTTTGGTGGCCAAAATGAAGTGATGATAGGCATGGATACCCCGATGGATGACCAATACGGATACTTTGGAATCAATCCCGCTCTGTGGGGAATGCACAGCAATGCCACCATGCTACAAGCAGATTTTGTATTGACGCGCAATTCCTACAACAATGATGGCAGAGTCTCTTTTCACCGCTTCGATAATAATGATTGGAGCGAAAATGGGCTGACCTCGAATAGCCAGGACGGTAGTGTCACATGGAATGATGGTGGACGAAGTAACAAGGACTTGGCCGCCATCAATTCATTTTGGAGCAATAAGTCCGATAATGAATTCCGTTTGGATCTCTCCACCGAAGTACAGCACTGGCTTGATACCTCTTCCATCGACCCGATTTCGATATTCTCGACAATCCGCGGTGAGTATGAGCAGCATGTCGCCTCGACCGACATCAATTTCCATTCTACCGAGGCTACCAGCCAAAGTGATCAACCTTATCTTGAGTTGATGTACAAATGGGGTGATGGAGTCGCCCCGTATTCGGTCGACCTGCTGGCACCAGAAGATGGCACCGGCGTGTGGTCGGTGAACCAGCACAATCTGTCTGGAAATACCACCCCCACCCTTGAGTGGAACGGAAGTGATGCCAGTGCCGAGGGTTATGAAATGATTTGGCAGTTATCATCAGGGCCAGAATTCCGCAATATCACCGCATCTGTCAACACCATAGATGATTCCGACTTCGCTCCCAGCGACGGTTTGTTCAATCTATCTTCGTTGACTGTTGGCAATACCTATGCTTGGAGGATGCAACATATCGCTAGCGACGGACATCTCGGCCCATGGTCATCCAGCACTTTCTTCATTCCGGGAATCACCTCGACCTGGCTGGGTGGAGATAGTTATGAATTACGTTTGAGTTCGGGAAATTCGTCTTCTAGCGCCCCGGCGATGCCGAATTGTCAGGATACCTACATCGACAGTGGTTCGCCGAACAGTACCTATGGCTCCGAAGGTGAAATCCAAGTGTCCTACAACTCATTTTCCGAGGCATCCATCCTTTTCGGCTGCGATATGTCTTCGCATTTTCTCCCGGATGGTTATGCCGTCTCCTATGCCAATCTTAGAATGAAATTGTCCTATGCTTCGGGCAACCCGGTGGTGGGCGCATGGGATAATTCACAGAGCAACTGGGATGCAGATAGTGCAACTTGGAATACCTATGACGGGGTGAATAACTGGAGCCAGAGCGGTGCCAAGGGAAGTGAGCGAGGTTCACTGCTATCAAGCAGCACTATCACCTCTGCGGTCTCATCGGGAGATTGGGTATCATGGAACGTCACCCTCGGAACTCAAGACGCGATGCGAAACGATGGTTCACTTGATTTCATTGTCGGAGTGATTGGTGCCGGCTCTGGCGGGAGCCGAGAAGCATTGCTCTACAGTAGTGAAGAGCCAGCGCTTTCGCGTCCGGAAATAGTCTTGGTTTACTCGCCGGGTTCAGACGCCATCCCAAACAATCCGGTGCCTATTTCACCGGCCAACGCGTCGTGGTCGATAGAAAGTGGAATCGAGCCAGCCCCGGAGGTTCGACCTGTAATGGAATGGAGTTACGGGAGTGGTGTTGTTGTGGGAGGGTGGTCGATTGAGATCGACACAGTCGACACTTTCGATGGCTATGACCTCTCCTCCTTTGCCTCATGGAATGACAACGGCTTTGATTCAACCAATCTCACCTACACCCCGCAATCAGATTTGGAGGAGGGTTTCATCTGGTATTGGCGGGTACGTGCGGTCTCGACCACCAACCAATTGGGTAACTGGTCACCGATCTTCAATTTCCTCTTACCCGATATCACCACCTGGCTGCTGGATGCCAATACCTCGGCGGTGGAATACCATCATCACGAGGCTCTACCATCTCTGCAGATTCCAGAATTTGAAGATACATGGGTCGCCGATAGCGGCACGTCTTCCTCATCCGCTCATGGTACCGATACAGTTCTCAAGGTCGGTACCGAAAGCGATGGCTCACGAGTATCTGCGCTACTAAGAATACCCTTGAACACACTTCCGAACCCGGCCAATGCACATGTCTCAATGGCTACACTCAACCTCTATCCCGAGTGGGGCTCATCACCAGACCAGCACATTTCCATTCATCCTTCTCTCAAGGCTTGGAACAACAGTGCGAATGGCACCACATACGATGGTGTCAACAGCTGGTCTGGGAACGGTGGACTGGGCGCAACCGATAGTGGCCCAATGTCCGATGTCCATGCGATAACTCACGCCTCGTGGGCACAATTCGAGATAACCGAATTGGTGCAGGATGCAACCCTCGCTGGAAGTACCCATCTCTCCCTGATGATCATCGGTGATGATGCCGCCGGTCTGGTCAGTTTCTCATCGGTTGATTCCAGTTCGAATCGGCCGTGGTTGAATATCACCTGGTCGGCAGGTAACGCCTCTTCAGTCACCGTTCATGGTACCCCAAATAGCCCATTGTCCGGAGCCATACTCTGGGATAATACTTCACATGCTCTGCTTCCTGCAGGGTCCCCCACTCTAATCTGGAATCACCCCTCTCAATTATCGGTCGATGATTGGCGGATTTATTTTTGGAATAATGCCTCAAACGAGCGCGAGGGCTGGACTATTCACGATACTCGCGTCTCGTTATCCGGATTTGATATCGCTTCATTATCATGGACTCCGTCCAGTGACCAGAATGCGGGAGAGACCTATCGTTGGTTCGTACAACCTATCATCGACGACATATACGGCCCCAGGTCTTCGCCACTGCATTACCATCTGCCGGCGGCAATGAGCGGCGAGTTGAACTCCACCGATGCGTGGCTGAACGTGGTAGAGGGTGCGATGGTTACCGATATCGCCTATCCAAATGTCATGACCGATACCTGGCTCGACCAGGGTGCTCAAACGGTAAACTATGGTGGTGCTGATAGATTCACCATCGGCGCAAGCCCCTCATCGACTTCGCTGCGTGCTAATGCGGTGCTTGAAGTCGATATCTCGAGTCTTCCGATTCCAGGTCCATATGACGTGGTTGATGCAAAACTAAAACTCTATCGAAACGGTGGTCAGAACTTGGTGACCATGGTTAGTGTTTGCGACCTTTATTTGCCATTCGACGAATCAAATGCAACTTGGAATCAAGCTGCAAATGCAACCTCTTGGCAGGTCGGGGGCGCCGGTGGTAGCCTCGATGCCAGCGTGCCCATCGACGTCGTGAATATCACCGGTGGTGGTTGGTTCACCTGGGACATCACCCAATTGGTACAGGCGGCACTGGTACGTGGCGATGAGACCGTACGATTGTTGATTCGAGCCGAAGGTGCTGGTGTGAACTCGTATCACACTTTTGCCAGCAGTGAGAATCTCGACGTCAATATCAGGCCACAACTCAATTTGACCATTCGCTCATCCGCACCGTGGTTGCCTCAGGCAGCGACCGGTCTGGTTCCATTGACCGGCCAGACGATGTGGAACATGTCGGCAGTACTGCCTTCACCGATGGAGGAAATAGCATTCACTTGGAATTCTGCCACGACCAATGTTACGGGGTGGCAGATACAGGGGGCCACTGATTCACGTTTCCTCATGCTGCGGGAAGATGCCTGGTCAAATGATTCCAACACATGGGGGGATGGTTCATTCAATGTATCTTCAGCCAGCAAGACATTTACCATTGGCACCGACGACATGGGAATTGACCAATGGCTCTTCTGGCGGGTGCGCTCGGTTCAGGATTATCGGATCAGCAACTGGTCATCGATCAATCTCTTCAGGATGCCCGACTATGAGGGTGAAGACGATGGCACTGGAAACCTGACCTTGAACTTGAATCGAGGGAGCGTTTTCGCGAATACCACCATCTTACCCTCGGTGCCCGACAACACGATAGATTCGTCCAGTGCAAATACCAATCTGGGAAGCGCGATAACGCTATCTCTCGGCATCGGCGCAACCGGGGGGGGCGAATCTAGGATTCTGATCGAGTTCGACCTGAATGAAATACCATTCCCGGCAAATATGACCCCTACTTCGACACTTTTATCGATGTATCGTGCCGGAATTTCCGGCGGCCAGTCCCTCACCGTAGCCGCATATCCCTGTGCTTCGTTCTCTGAAAGCGGCTCAACGTGGAATAATGCCCCGACCTGTTCAACATCCGAGATTACCCGCACCACCTTGGGAACCGTACCGCCGACCGGATCTGTGGAATGGGATATCACATCGCTGGCGCAGTCAAATATCGCCGCAGGTAACCGCACCCTGACAATAATGCTCGCGGTGGTGGGAACGCCCGGTGCAACCCACATGTTCCGCTCTAGCGAATACACCGATAGCGAACAGAGACCGAGCCTTGTTTTCAAATATGTCGACAATTCTGCTGGGGTGATTCCGCCGGCGCAACCAACTTTGGTGTACCCTGACGATGGCGAGGTGATCTACGATGAGAGCGATTGGATTCTCCAACCCTCGGCGCAGCCGACCCTGCAATGGAATGTGGTCACCAATGCCACTGATTACATATTGACCCTTGCCAACTTGACCTCACAGACCAAGTTTCGCTCTTGGGAAGATGCCGGATTCAATGGCGTCAACTATACTCCGACATTGGCTTTGGCCGTTGGAGAGTCTTACGAATGGTGGGTACAGGCCATCAATGGCAGCATTCCAGGTCCCTCCAGCAGTCGCTGGAATTTCGCCATCGGCAATCCGATAAACAACACCTACAACTTTGACAATACCTACACCTATCAAATCCGCCATGGCGAGGAGGTACCTTCCATCGGTCATGCCAACATGGTTGATTCGGTAATCGATGCTGGAGATGCTGATTCTGCCATTGAAGATAGCAACCTCATGGTTGGCACCGACTCTAATGGCAATGAGAAGCGTAGTATCATCGTTCTCGACCCGACGCAATTCCCTCTGCCGACAACCGCTCAGGTGCACTCGGCGAGTATCGGGCTATATGTTGAAAATACGATAATGAATGCCGGTGTCACCTCGTCCTGGGTCACTATTTCAGCCCACCCGCTATTGACGGGTGGGTACACCTCTCTCGGCACCACTTGGAATGAAGTCACCAATGGCAATCTATGGGGTGCTCCGGGAATGCAGGCCGGAGTCGACTACGGCGCCGCCACCGGAAATGCCACAATAATGGCTTCAGTCAGCTTTGAGGGATGGGTATGGCTCGACCTCTCGCACAGTGGATTAGACTTAACCAGCATTCACGAATTTGTTCTCATCGTAACCGGACCGGCATACCTCGACATCGCGCACTCACAGGATACCGATATTTCTCACCGTCCGGTAATTCTGGTCAATTACACCCATGTCGACCAGGTGACGATTTCGCCGGGAAGTGGAGCATCAACCGATGCCGACAACACGATTCAGTATTCCTACATCATGTACGACCCGAATGGCTCGGTTGTATCGGGTGCGGTCGAGTGGTCTTCGACTTCAGGCTCGATTGACAGTAACGGATTGTTCACACCAGATATTTCCGGAAATGGGGTGGTCAAGGCCTGCTTCGGTCTGGTCTGTGATTCTGTAACCGTCACCGTGACTCCCGGGGCTCCGGTTACATGGAACAGCATTTTTGTTACCGATAGTGGCAGTCTGATAATTGATGCCGATCAAGGCGTCTTTTTTGAAGTCACAGTTTACGACCAGCATGCCAATATCGTTCAAGGTGAGGTGGTGACGTCATCGGTGACTAATGGTACCCTGACCGAGCAATCGACGAGTGATACCCACGCCTGGCGATGGGATGCATGGGCAGTGGGCAGCGCCCAGATCATTGAGATTAATTGGGGTACTCAAACCCAATATAAAGTATTCACAGTCATCCCCGGCTCGCCGGTGTCGATAACTATCGGAAATTGCGGTGATGACGACCTCTACGTCCCTGCTGGGACAACATGTTCATTCACTTGGGAGGTAGTGGATTCCAAGGGAAATGACGTCAATAAATCTGTCTTGGGATTGGTGACTTGGGATGTCGAATCACCGGGGGGCAACATCACCGGCGGAAATTTCACCGCTGACATCATCGGCACTTGGCAGGTCAATCTGACCAGCGCATTTGGACTGGATGAAAATACCACGGTCACCGTTGTTCACGGCGCAATCGATTATCTGGAAATCAATGCCAGTGCCACTACCATTACCGCTGACGACCGGATTTGGCTGAATACCACCAGAGTCGACGTTAGAGGAAACAGGATGGTGGTTTACCTGCCGGCTGAGAATTGGACCGTGGGGAATGGTTGGTTGACTCCCGGTACCGAGGGCTCACCCGCGATATGGGAACCGGAGACGGTAGGCGCAAAGATGATTCGCGGCAGCTATAATGGCTCCCAAACCGAGGTCATCATCGCGGTTTCGCACGGCGTGATTAGATTGATGGAAATAGATATGAACACGCCGACCAACCTTACCGCTGACGACCAGAGTTCGCTCAATTCATACGGCGTCGATGCCAAAGGTAATCGCTGGTCGGTAGAAGTCGATTGGATGATTTCTAAAGATGACATCCCAGATGCTATGAACATCAAAGATTGGCTGTATGGATACGATGTCAACGATGCTGCCTCGACGGTGATATTCAAACCGACTTTCACCGGACTTTACACAGTCCAGGCGACTTACACCGAGTCCGGCTCAGTTCTGAACTTCACCGTCTCGGCCAATTACACAATCACCCATGGTCAATTGAGCGGAATTTCATTCACTTTTCCGAGTGATTGCGATGCCGGCGCGGAGGCCGATTCACATTGGACCAGTGGTTGTGTTTGGGAAATGGACACCGATGAGGTCATTCAATTCAAGGTAGAGTTGGTCGACCTCAATGGCAACCCTATCGACAATGACATCCTTACGTGGACGATGGATAATGAGGATATTACAGCAACAATGTTCACCGACGATTTCGTTTGGAGCGGCGTCCGTGATGAGGGGTTATATGTGATCCGTGCCTCAAAAAATGATTCATTCCCTATACAGATTACAGTGAATATCAGTCATGGTCGAGCTCTTGTTGTTGCGCACGAAGCCAGCGCTAATAGTGTCGAGGCCGGTCAAAAGCTAATCGTGCGGATGACCGGGACCGATGTTGCTGGCAACACCTTTGCTCAAGATGTTGAATGGGCGCATCCAACTGAAACATTGGTAAAGACCGGGATTGGGATTTATTCTTACACTGCAGCCAAGGAAGGGCCGTACGACCTTGCCTACGAATTGCCAGGGGCACAGGGAGGAATCTGGTCGATTACAGTTGCGCATTCAGCACTTTCAGAAATCGTCATCGTTATCGATACCACTGCGGTTAAACAGCAGGAAACCGTGACCATCTCATTGACTGCATTCGATGATTATGGTAATCCGGTGGCGGTACCAACCGGAAGTGCTCTCGCGGTCGAAGCCACCGGACGAGGCGAAGTCACCGAGGTCAATTCCACTACCTTTGCGATTGAGACATTGGATGAGGGAGTGCACACGATTTCCGTCTCCACCGTGATCTCGGGGCAGATAGTCAGCAATTCAGTGACCTACAACGTTTCTGCAACGATTCCAGGCTTCTTCGCTTCCGGTGGTCCACTTTACTATGTCGCTGGTGGACTTGGTGCATTTGTGATAGTCGTTCTTCTGGTCTTGGTAATCGTTCTATTCCGACGCAGCACCGAAGGATATGACGAGGAAGACTGGGATGAAGAAAATAAGGATGAAGAATCTGAGGGCAAAAGCGAACCCGGGATTCCAGAGGTGGATTCCACAACCGAGTCGACCCAATCTGCTGATGGTGACGATAGTTATCGAGTCGATGACGACGGCACTGAATGGTGGGAAGATGAACATGGTACCTGGTGGTTCAAGGAGCCCGGGGATGAAGATTGGCAGGAATGGAGCGAGTGAATCCGCTCGCGCCCACCCCACCCACTCACCCCTCTCTCCCCTCTCGCCCCATGCCAAGACTGGGTTGCATCCCCACGTCCAAGGTGACCCCAACCTGAATTTCGGTTCTAGAGCGGATTTTTCCCCTCTATGAGGGGAACTTCACAACGCTGCCTTCATTTGCACGACCAAGAGTCGCGTTCGGGGAGAGACGTGTCGGCGACGGGTTGTCGGATTGGCCGCAAGTCTTTCCTGCTTGGTTTAATGCTGCTGTTGGCATTGTCCGGACCACTGATTTCCAATGTATCCGCAGGTCCGGTGACCCACATCGAAATCGACCAGATTCCACCAATCACCATCGATGCAGATAGTCAGATGCAATTTTCTGCGACCCTATATGACGCATCGAATAGTACCGTTTCCGGTAGCATTGAATGGAGTACGACCAATGGCACCATCGACGGTGCCGGCTTATTCACCCCTTGGTCGGCGGGAAACATCACCATTACCGCTAACTCGGAAGCGGTTTCACAATTCGTCAACATCACCGTCGAGCCGGGTTGGCCGGCTTCACTTTCCCTGCTCAGCAATGTCAGTGAAGTGGGTTTGGATTCAAGCGTGCAATTAACCGCCAAACTGCTCGATGTCAGGGCCAACGAGGTTTTTGGACACACCCTGCTCTGGTCGCCCTCACAAGGGGTGGTGAATGAGACCGGGGTATGGATTCCCGCTCAGGTCGGTAACGCGAGCATTGAAGTGCATTGGGGTGAACTATCGGCTACCATGATGCTGACCGTCATCCCCGGAGAAGCCATAGTTCTAATTCTGCCGAGTGCCCTGTATGTTCGTTCCGGTCAATCGATCACGATAACACCTGAACTTCAGGATTCGTTCGGAAACATCCTCTCCCCCGATGCGGCAGGCACCCTGCAGTGGGATGCCGAATCGGGAACTATCACCACCGCCGGCGTATTCACCGGTAGTGCGGTCGGTAGTTGGGATATATCGTGTACGACATCGACGGGGCTTTCGGCGATAACCCAGGTGGAAGTGATCTCCGCGGTTATCGACAGCGTTGAAATGGTTGCCGAGGAGAGTACTTTCCGCGCCGATGAAGTGGTGGAAATAAAAGTTCTACGCACCGATATCTACGGTAATATCGAGGAGGTCATCATCCCCTTGGCAAATTGGACTTATCAGACCGGCGCCATTCGACTGGGAGAGAATGCGACCGAGTGGTTACCCAATGCGGTGGGAAATTGGAGCCTATCGGTCTCCACCGAGGGCCTGAGTGCGTCGATCACCATCGAGATCATCCATGGCTATGCCAACGAATTATTGTTGATCAGCGAAAACCAGCGCGTCAGCGCTGATGACGATGTTGTGATTCACATGCAGGCTCGCGATATTCGTAATAATCGATGGGTAGTCACGGGATTATGGGATACTGAAGCGGTGGTTGCTGATGACTGGCTATCCACATTTGGCACCTGGGCCAATTTTGAGGCGACCACCAGCGGCGAATGGAAAATCACCGGAAGTTGGTTCGACGACGAACAACAGATGCTTTTCTCGGCTGAGTTGACCATCGATGTTTTCGCCGGTGAATTGGCTTTGATCCAATTGCAGGGAGAAAGTGCAGTGATCTCGACCGATGAGGTGATTGATTTATCACCACTATTATTCGATGCTGATGGCAATGATGTCGGCTCGGTCTTGCTCAATTGGAGCGTCGATGGTGATGACCGCACGACCGACTTCCGCCTGCATCGAGGGGTTTACTATCCTCAATCGGTCGGCCTGCACGAGATACGCGCCCAAGCGGATTCGGCTTATGCCAGTATCATGGTGCAGGTGATGCCGGGCCGAGCCAGGACCTTGGCACTGGATGTGGCCAATAATCTCAGCATCGTTTCCGGCAGCCAAGGTGAGGTCACCTTCACGGTTTACGGGCATGACCTGTCAGATAATTCATTTCTGGTAGATGATTTGACTTGGGAGGTTCCCGAAGGTGCGGGGAGTATTCGAGCCGGCACCGACAGTGGTGAATGGATTTTGGCCGGTCATAGTGTCGGGGATTGGACCATCACACTCTATTCAGAGGATGCTCAACTCTTCTTCGGTATCTCCGTTCAACCCGGACACGCGGCGCGTATCGAGGTGATTCTGTCCAGCAACCAATTCCATCAGGGAGATGAGATGTTCATTGATGTCAGGGTATTCGATTCTTACAATAATTCCCTTACCATCCCACCTTCGGATATGATGGTGTCCTCGACCGCCGGCCCTGCCACCTTCGTCACTCACGGCAGTTGGAAGATCTCGATGGAGACCGGCGGTACCGACCATGCTGTTACAGTCCGCTATGGTGATATCACAGTGCAGAAATTCTTCGATGTTCAAGGGGCATTACTCGGAGGTGCCCTCGGTTCATCGGATGTTGTGGTGATGTCCGGCACCATTGTAATCGTATTAATTCTCGCAACATTGGTATATGTGATGCGGCGAAACCGTGGCGAAGACTTTTCTCAGGGCTTGAAATCCGATTCCGAGGTCGTGGCGATTTCACCGCCCACCGAACAGCCAGCCACCACCGCTGCACCTGTCACCCAACCAGCCCAACCCGCCCAACCAGCCCAACCAGCCCAACCAGCCCAACCGACCCACCCAACCAAATCCGCCTCTTCGGTCGGTGGTGACAAAGCGGTCGAAGCCTCGGTGATGGCAAAAGCCAGTGGAGTGATGGTCGCGGCAGAGGGTACGGTGCAGGGTCAATCGGGATGGTATTACGATACCTCGGGGATGTTGACTCATTGGGAAGTCGATGCCGAGGGTCGGTGGAACCGACTTTGATGAGGTGCTGTGATGCGCAGAATCATCCTTCTCATCACCACCCTGCTCTTGCTACAGTCGCAGTCAATTCTGTTGCAGTCGAACCATTCCCGCTCAGTCGGTTCGCAATCCAACCTCACCCTCAATCTGCAGCCGATCACAATTCCCAGTTTCACTCTTCCCGGTTGCCCCGAAGACCAGAACGCGGCTTCGATCGAGATAATCCACCCCGGTTCAGGCTCGGTTCCCGCCGACCAACATCTGCAATTGACCGCGGTGGTGAAGGATAGTGTCGGCCAAACCATGGGGGTCTTTCCCATGTGGGGGGCGACGAATGGCTCGGTTAGCTCAGATGGAATGTTCTATCCGCATGCCACCGGAGAAGTAACTGTTTGGGCCTGTATTGGCGATGTCAATCAATCGACGACGCTTACGGTCCTTCAAGGTACCACCATCGCCGCCGAATTACAGCTTTCAGCATACAACATCAGCGCTGACGATGTGGTTCAGTTATTGCCGATGAAAATAGATTCCAAGGGAAATCGTGCTCCCGCCTTTACCCCGACCGATAATTACACCATTCCCGCCGGTAGTAATATCTCATCTGGCAGTGTCTTGAATTGGATTCCTGGTCCGGTCGGAAATCACACGATTTCTGCCAATATCCTCGGCTATCAGGTCAGCGCGGTCATCACCGTTGACTACGGCGCCCCGGTATCGGTCATCATCAACTCGGAGATGCTTACCGTCGATGCCGACCAAACCCTGAATCTGTCACTTTCAGTGCTCGATATGCGGGGTAATTCACAACCGATAATTGGTACCTGGTATTCCCAGAATAATTCTTCGCTGCCACTGGTGGAAACCGCTCTCGGCGCCCAAATCGAAGCAAACGAGGTCGGAACATGGCGTATCCATGCGAATCATTCCAGCGCCGCGACCGGCGGTGAAACCTGGAGTGATTACATCGATATCACCGTGGTTGCAGGGTCACTCACGGCCACCATCATCGACGGTTTCATCATTTCCAGAGGTGGTCAGGGAAATGACTTGGGGCGGTTGAGTGGAACCTTTCAACTTACCACCGATGACCAACTCGTGTTATCGCCGAGACTTGAGGATGCGGATGGCAATTCGATCGATAGCGGGGGGCTTGCTTGGAAACTCGAGGCCGACCATTTATCCTTCCCTGAAACCTCGGTGAACAGTTCATTCACCTTCATTCCCGACCGGGTTGGAAATCACATCATCACTTTGACCCCTTATGGTGGGGGGGTGCCCGAAAGGTTGACCCTGGAAGTTGGGCATGGGGTGGCCATAGAATTGGAAGTTTATTCGGATAGTAGCGAGACTCTGGTCGTCGCGGTCGGTCAAAATCTGACTTTTGAGGTTCTCGGGGTTGACGAGGATGGCAATAAATTTCCATTGGATGTGGAGTGGTTCGTCCCCGAACATGCCGGAAATATCAGCAATGGTAGCCAAGGAGTTGGAAATTACGTCTTTACCACCTCCCAGGATACCCCCATTCGCATCCATACCTTAACCGCGCAAACGCCGCTCGAAACCCACGATATCATCATCGAGGTGCGGCTCGGTCAGTTGCACCATCTGATAATCGAGTTTTCTCCCGAAGTAGGAGTACAGGGGGAGGAATTACGGGTATTGGTCACCGGTAGAGATGCGAATGGGAATGCCGTTCCAATCGCCGGCAATGAGGTGGTTCTGACCTCTTCGGCTGGCCCGGTGCGCTATCATGAGGGCTATCACTACATTGAATTGCAGGAACAAGGTGTGCAGCACCAGATTACTGCCGAATATGATGATTTACCACCCGAGATGGTCTTCGTCGATATCGAGGCAACGATTTTCGGTGGACTATTAGGCTCATCCGAGCGAGTGATAATCGGTGGAATCGCCATTCTATCTCTGCTGTTATTGGCCGTTGCCGGAGCGGTTTATCGTCTCGCCGGCAAACGAAGAAAGAGCGATGAGGAACTAATTGCCGAAATGAAATCCGCTTCGCAATCACCCCCGGACAATGCTACCGGGGCGGCGGATGCACCAGAGCAGGATGTGGCGGCGCCGATGCCGGTGCTGATGCCCAGCGGAGATATACCTCCACCTGCGCCGACATCGCTGTTTCAGGGCTTTGCTCACAACCTCGCTCCTTCCCCGGCCATGCCGCCGCCACCCGGATTAGCAATTCCACCTGGCCTGGCATTGCCGGCACAACCACTGCCATTACCACCTCAGCTGGTGGCACCACTCACCCAGCCCCGGGCTATTCCACAAGGAATTCTACTGGCTGGCCAATCGCTGGCGAGTATTGAGCCATTCTCCCAGCCAATCGACGAACAAACGACACCGATTGACCTATCAGCATCCCTTTCAACCCTCGCGCCTACAGTTGCAGTTGAAGAATCGGTCGAGGAGTCAACCGATGTGTCGGCCGAGGAACCCGCCGATGCGCCCACCGATGCGCCCACTCCGGCCGAGGAACCCGCCGATGCGCCCACTCCGGCCGAGGAACCCGCCGATGCGATATCCGAGTCACCTGAACAGGCCGAGGGGCCTACCGATGTGCCGCCAGGGGAGACCGCTGAGGAGCCAACCACTGTGTTCCCTGAGGGCGCTGGAGTGGAGCCTGCAGAAGTGGAAGTTGAAGTGAAAGCTGATGTCGCAGGTTCCGTGCTCAAGGATGTCGTCAGGGAAGTGGTCAGGGAAGTGGTCCGGGAGATGGATCATGAATTACCTGAACTGCCCGACCTGCCCGATTTGCCCGATCCTTTCCTGGCACCATTGCTGGAGGAGGACCTCGGATGGGGTGAGGATGACCCGTTCGGAGAGTGGGGTAGCGGGGTTGCCAATTCCCGTGCGCTCGGACTCATCGACACCTACAACGGCCCGATGAATCCTTCCACTGGCACCTTATTGGCGCCGGAATCGACCACCGAGAGGGGGAAGGCCGGATGGTATCGGATGCCGGATGGAACCAGGGTTCTGTGGCAACCCAGCGAAAGAAAATAACTGTGAGGGCGACCGTACGAATAGAAGCGATACGTATGTCGCCCTAGAGGAAAAACCTGAATCCGAGTGCAAGGCTGTTGCCATTAAG
>JAPOGE010000040.1 GCA_028283345.1 Candidatus Poseidoniales archaeon | reverse complement strand
CGAGACAAAGTGTGCCCGGGGCCTGCGATGGCAGCAGCTCATTATGTTGCTCAAGAATCAAGGCCAAGGCCCCGGTTACGAATACCGTCGCGCCACTGGTCCCGGCACTGCGGAAATAAGTATTGTCTCGCCCGGTAGAAATAATCTCCACCCCGGGTGCGACCACCTCGGGTTTCTCATTCGGAGCGACGCGCATGCCGGAATCCAATTGCTGACTCCCCTGTGATGATGCCACCCACAGCCCACCACCATCATTCATGGCACCGACAGCAATTGCCAGCGGAACGTTAGCGGGGGTGGCAACATAGCCATCATCATCCTCACCGCCATCATTGCCCGCGGCGGCGATAACGTAAGTCCCCGCCGCTAATGCCCTCTCAACCGCAGAATAGGTACTCTGCCCGCCTGACATTGCATCGCCACCCAAGGAAAGGGAAATGATGTCGGCTTCTTGCTCTTGCCAACACCAGTCAATCGCCGCGGCAACCGTTTCCTCATCACCGTAGTTTTCGCCATCGGCATCGGATTGTAATGCCGCGGCAACCGACAGAGTGACATTTTGAGCGGCACCTGAAATATGTCCATTTGCAACTAGAATCCCAGCCATCATCGTTCCATGATGGCTATTGCCATAATCGACTGCTGTCATCGAGGTGCCGATGAAGTCTTTGAAGTGGATCTCTGCCGACTTCAGGTCAGGGTGTGAGATATCAACACCGGTGTCAACTATGCACACTTTTACGCCCTGGCCGCTCAGATTGATATCCTGCAACTCGCGTATTCCACTATCTTCCCAGGCCCACTCGGAATCGGGATAGGTCAATTTAGTAATCGGTTGTTGATAATCCCAAAGCAGGAGCAGGGTGACGAGGATGGCCAATACGACCCACACTCCGATAGTGCGATTCTGCCGGCGTGTAGGCGCCTGTGTAAGCGGTGGTTTGAGCGGCTCCCAACCAACTACTCTGGAGCGGAAGTCTTCTTGCCACCCAGAGATCGAGGGGTCGACGGCTGAGAGAATCCTGTGGTCACTGGGTTCGGGGAGATACCCGATTCCATCCAATTCCTGTGGAATTCCCTTTCTCGCCATGCTCTCACCGAACCGATACCGGATGATGGTCACCGACCAAAGTGTGGTCGCGTCTCAGAAACGAGCCCCGGTTCCGCGCTTTCGCCAGTTGCTGAATACCGCGAGTGCGATTAGGGCAATAATTCCTGCGAGTATCCATGTCAGAGCATTGCTCGGTTCATCCGCCGGTCGACTGACGATATCGATGGATTGGATCAGGTCTGTTGGGGTGCGCTCCAAAGGTGTCTCGCCAGCATCGATGTGGGCGACGAACAATTCAGGTCCTGGTCCTGCATCGATCAGGTTCATCGAGATGACGAATTCTTGAGTTGTTCCCGCCGGCACCGCCATGATGAAGGTATTACTTACGTCAATATTTGTCGTCCTGAGGGTAACCGAAACCGCTGAAGCATCCAGCAATCCGTCGTTTCTGACTGTGACTAGGAAGGTATTTTCCTCGCCGAAATAAGGCGCATCGCTCCTGGTGAAAATACGCTCGATGAACAAATCTGCCTTGGCTAATTGGATGTCGACGACATGGGTTGTTGAAGTAGTTCCATCCTCACTGGTGAAGGTCAGGGTCAGCGGCCAAGTGCCAGAGGTAGCATTCCCGGGAGCATGGATTACAAACGTTTGTACTCTGGTTGCGTTCTTGGCCAGAGTTACGGTCAAGCTCTCGGGGGATACATCCCACCCTTCCGGTAATTGCGAATCATCGACAATTATCACCACGCTGTCATCGCCATTACCGATATTCTTCAGGGTGATTTCCAGTGTTCCCTCACCGCCAGCTCCTGCACCAGAGGCCTCGGCCGGGTCGATTAACTCGATACCGAAGGTCTGAGGCATTTTGACCTCAACACTGACCTCGGAGACCGAACCACCCTCCGCTTCGAGGCGTAGGTTCACGCGATGTCCCGAGTCGTATATTTGAATCGAAGTGCCGTTGGGAGCTTGAACACGCATCGTTATCGTCTGCGACAGACTGGCATTTGCATCGACATCTCCTATTCCCAACTCTATATCTGCTGATTCAGTCCATACCCCGGTTTCATTGAGGATTTCAACCAACCAAGAACCAGTATCCGGCGAATTTGATGACATCATCGCAATTGTGAAAAAGTAATCATTCGCCTCATTTCCTTCATATGTTATCTCAACCTCGATGGTGATGGCTGCATATTCAGCCCCTACCTCATCGACCCAGGTGCCATTCAGATGCATCATATCATCATCTTCGTAAGTCGCTCCGACGACCGAAATGACTTCGAATGAAACACTATGCTCAACCCGTCGATTAGACTCTAGTAATACCGGAGTCTCGGCCTGAGAGCCGACTGGGGACGAGACGCCGCCGCTATAATTCATGGTGCGGTTTCGCTGTGTAGTACTGAATTCGGTTGAGAATGTCACCGACCCGGAGGGGAGTAAAATATCCAACTCACCATCTTCACCGATAGGTAATTCCCATTTGGTGTCGGGGTCCAACTCGATGGTGATGAGAACAGGTGCGTCACTAATGCTGGCACTTGGTGAATCACTATCACCCAAATCATGCTCACCCAGATAGAAGTCGAGCCAACTCGAGGTCATATTGATGATTCCACCATCGCGCATTTCCATGTCGAGGCTGCCGCCGGTAGCAACACCAGCATCGATGTGAGAAATTGCAACATCGAATTCATTGGCATCAGCATTTTGCAGTTGTGCCCAAACCACCCAATTACCAGGGGTGACATCAGCACTCCATTCCAAGGTCGTGCCGTTCAAGGTAGTGTTGGCTTGGAGCGCTAGGCGGTCCAGACCAGAACGCGGCAACAGCCACACCTGAGTACGATTGAGCACCTCGACATCGTCGAATAGATGGGTGATATTACCGCTGATCGATACCTGTCCCGCAGTCATCATTATATCGCGACTGACATGGGATTCATTTACCTCATAACCATTTACCGTTTCATTACCATACCACTCGGCATCGAACCCTGCCTTGTAAATGGTTACATTATAGAGGTCTTTGACCGGAAGGAAGATTTTCCAAACCCCACCGTTTTCAGTTTGGATTGTGACGTTGATGTCGGTGCTATTGCCCAAGATTGTGACATTTACATCATCGATACCCTCATCGTATCCGGGTAACTCGTCACCGTCAAGGTCCCAATATACCTTACCGCCGACCTCGACCCGGGTTTGTGCAGATACCTCCAAGGTGACATTTGCACCGGGCTGAAGGAATTCACGGGTGAGGTTGTATTCACCCTCTTCAATCGTCCAACGGGTCTGTAAACGGGTGTCGTTTAGGTACAATGTCCAGTTTCCAGGCATTATTGAATCGCGGAAATACCCGGTTTCATTGGTGGCACCAAGGCTGACATTTCCGAGGCCGTCCAAACTGACTGCAGTCAACACGAAGCCGTCGGACATCTCACCCCGAGAATCATTGAACTGAATATCAATCCAGGTCGATGCGACGGTCTTCCAGGTTATCCCGCGGCGGCTCTCAGTTGCGTTGACCACCAGAGTAGAACGTAATTCTTGTTGGAAACCATCGATTTCCGTGGGCGGTACCACCACAGAATAATTACCCATCGGCACGTATGCTGCTATCGTACCGTTCTCATCGGAAACCAATAATTCGTAACTTTCACCATCAAGGTCGTAGAGCCAGACGGTTGAGTTATCGATGATGCCATTACTGACATTGAGCAGGGTCGCCTCAACCAACCAACTGGCCTCCAGGGTAACGGGTATGGCCTCTTCTGATGGCTCTACCCCCACACCGACCGAAAGTAAAGGTTGGGTATTCTTGGTCTGGTGGTCACTGGCATTGTTGCGCGGATCCTGTTCATCGAATTGTACATCGTATACGCCGAGGCGCAATTCCACCGTCAGGTTTCCAACCGTGCTATAATCCTCGGCGGTGATGTTTTTCTCCTCGCCATGGTTATCCAATAGCGGGATGAAACGCAGATCAATATTTATTGGAGTACCATTCTCCCAAGTCGAGTCTCGACCGGTGTCCAAGAATACCGTAAAATTCACCGACATCAAGCCGGGCTGACCTATCAATTGCCAATCAGGGCCGCCCGTGCCATTGAGTTCGACCGCCATATCAGTCACATTGAGGTATTGATTAGAAACCGAGAGGGTGTAATTGCCATCCGGTAACTTGAATGTGAAACGACCTTCCTTGTCAATCTCACTGAACCAACTTACGTCATCTTCGCCCGTCGCCAGGATTTCAACCTTTTCCCATCCGGTCAGTCCCTCTGCATAGGTCGACACGTTGTCGTAAATATATAGCCAACCGGCGGCCGCGGTAGCGAGTTCAAAGGTCAAATTCAATGGCGCCATTCCAGTGCTCACATTGATATGTACACCGGCTGCAGATTGTTCGGTGACCGAGAATGCTGTAACATTGAATTCTATCCCTTCGGGCAGAGAAACCTCAAACATGCCACTGCTGTTGGTAACATCTGTGACAATGATGTTGCCAGCACGGAATTGCACGCCGATTCCGTTTGCTGGCAAGTGATTTACAGGTAGAGTCTCTCCTTCAGGCGTATTCTCCCCGAAGACTTCGGGCATCATCACAACCCCGGTGACATTAACGCTCTTCTTGTAGAACCACAGCAGTTCCAAGTCATCGACCAGTAACTCAAACTCGTCGTAAAGGATGTATACCTCGTCCGAAGTATCGGTTGCAATCCACATTCCCATAGGCAATTCCACCAGAATATCACCGGTTTCGTTAGATGTAGCATTAACTACAAAGTATTGAACTTCCGAGTTGGTAAAACTGACGGTGCGGTTGCTATTATCCCATAACTCATATTGCTGGGTAGTGGAATTGTACACCGAATCGAAGAGGTGAATCCTTACATCTTGATGTACCGGGATGGCGAAATCAATACTCAGGTTACTCGGGTCATCCATAACGAACAGGGTCCCATTGAATTCGTAGAAACTGTCATTGTCCAAATCGAAACGGTAGTAATAATCTCCTGGTGGCAGTGGACCGACCTCAAAATAACCGGTTTCATTGGTGGTGATCAGCATTACATCTTCGTCATCCATACCAAGGTCTTGCAATTCAAAGGTGAAATTGGCAAGAATATTTCCTTCACTATCCTGCATCGTGTCATTGAAGAAAGAACCGGGGATTCTCATCTTCACGCCGTACGACGCAAAAATTCCGATGTCGACCGGGTCGGGTAGCAGAACCTCACGTCCACTGTCCAATTGTGCTATCATGTTGTAGCGGCCGGGCATCAGCCCGGTGACATAGAATGAACCGGGCTCGACCATTGGGCCGGAGAACGTACCTATTCCGATGAATAATCCGGTGCCGTTAATCGTACCCGTGCCGACAAATTTACCCGCCCCCTCAAATGTTGCTCCCGACATCAGGCGGGTGAACTCGACATCGCCATCAGCAGTGAAACGACCTTGTGCGGCAACTATTCCATTGACCATATAGGTGGACACTGATCCATCGCTGGACATCAGACATACCGTTTCATTCTCTGGCATTCCAGCATTATCCAAGTCGCTGGCGTTGGTACAATCTGCGATATCGGTGGCATTTATCCATACCGCATCAATCATTCCTCTGCCGCTCCAGGTTCCATTGCTGGTGAAGGATTGGCGGTTGTTCAGGGTACGGGTATAATTCCCACTGAAATTGTAAACCGTCGCCGCACCTTCGCTGGTGAACTCTCCGACTTCGGTAAAGGTGACTTCCCCCTCGCCCTGAACAATTCTCTCAATATCGGTTGTGAATGTACCACCTGTGGTAGTTACAGTGACGTTATCGGTAAGACTCCAAATACCTCGCAAGATGAAATCGGTGTCAACCAAGGCATCGCCTTCAAAACTCTCATGCCCAGTCCATGAAATACTGCCACTGATTCCGGAAGAGTCGATATTGATGATCACATCGTTTGCATATCTATCTCCGGAGTGGCCTTCTTGGCCGCTGATGTTCAAATGAACTTCACTCAACCAGGTCATATTGGATACGCGGCCCAATAATCCGGTCAACTGGTTGGTATCACGCTCGTCATTGTAGGTGGTGGTCAGATCCTGTAGTTTTTCACCCAGTTCCCCAGCCTTGATGTCATCCTGGTCGACGACTGGATTGTGTTCTCCGATATAAGCGCTGAAACGCATATGTCCGGCAGGAACCACAGTACACCAATTTCCGGAATCATCGACATCGGTCGAGGCCAATGGTATCCAATAGGTGTTATTGTCCATGTCTTGGGCGTCTTCACCGCTGAAAGCATCTCGCTCTACGAGAATTCGAACCCCGGTCATACCTTGACCATCATCGGACATCTGTACTCGCCCACAAACCTCGGTCCCGGTATAGTATTTCAGCACCTTGACCAAGGTATTGGCAACACCAACGCCGCGAACATCGACGAATTGGTTGGGGAAATCAACATGATCAGGGGTTCCCGCACCATACCAATTAGCGATGACAAAGTGATTCATCATCGCCGCCGGCATCGTTGGAGCTGAAGTGAGAATCGAACCCGGAGTACCGGTTTGCTGGAAGTGCTGGGCTGGCTGAGGATTGCTCGAGCCGACATCCAATCCAAGGGTCGAAGCACCATAGCCGACATAGGTGCGGGCTAGCATGGTCTCAAAGAAGGGGGCACGATGGTCGACGCGAACGTCGATTAACTGAATCGGGTCAAAGTCAGTTCCGCCCTGTTGCGCCAAAATGTCTTGACGCTGCGCCTCATACCACTCGTCAACACTCATCTCATCCGGGAATGAACCTCGCTCGGTCATGTATACGGTATCGAGGAAGTGTTCGACGTCCTGGCCACCAAGGGTGGTCGGTGCGTGAAAGATTCCGGTCGGATTGCCGTAGTTGTAGAATCGATCTTGGTTGCTGTGACCACCAACCGGGTATAGTCGGTTATCGACCGCAAAATATCGGATTTCGTGGTTTCTCGTCAACATCTCCCCGGGCTTTCCTTCACTATCCTGCACCGTATATACGCGATTATCCATCAAATCAGCATACAAATCCGCCAATCCCTGGGTGTCCAAAGAGGTGGTGAGCATCTGACGAGCCAAAGCCAGGCGGGCGTTCTTACGGTGCAGGTTGGTTGAAACGGAATCGAATTCATCGATGATATCGCTGGTATACCAGTACTCTCCGACGATGTAGTGGGAAGTTATTTTATCGGTATCACCGACGCTACGGATTCTGCTGTCGAAAAGACGTTGGGCTCCGGTTTTCAAGTCGAAATCATCACCGGCACAATCGTCGGTCTGATTATTGCAACCGACCACCTCTTCGGAATCGTAAACCCGGTAAACCTTGGTTGGTTGGAGCATTCCATCGCTGACAACTTTCCCTTCGGCCATCACGATATCTCGGTTGACCTGGGTCACTTTGAACATTCGCTCGGTGACACCATCGCGGCCTAATTCGGATACAATGCGGCTTAATTCTGCAACTTGTGCGGTGCTGAGATGCCGGTTAAGTGTGGTTTTGAAAGAAGTGGTGAAATCATAGTCGCCGGTCCGGGCTTCGTTGTAGGTCAGATCTCCTTCTCCCAATTGCCAGATGAACAGAGCCATCAAATCCTCTTGCGAACGGCTCAACAGCATATTACCCGTAGCCGGTATTCCCGACTGAAAGTTATCTGAAACGGTAGGGTGTTGTCCCTGAGCCAAGGCTTGGAATCCATAATCCCACCACGAAACGAATGCTGGCCGATCTCCGAAAGCCTGGTCGGTATCTTGATTCGCCAACCAATCATGGGCGACGTTCCAGCCATAACCGTTGAAACCGGGGCCAAATGCGCCGAGATATTCCAGATTCCCTGAACTGGGATCATACGGGGTGTTGTCGAGAATCGAGAAATCCCAGATATCGTAGCGCAGGATGTCTGGGGCAAAATGGAAAATCTCCTCATCGATATCGTTTGCGGCACTATTACCGCGCGGGATTCCTGAATCGAGCCCGTAGGTGGCGTGCTGACTGATGAGCAGAAGCATGATCAGACTCATGGCACTGAACGCCGGGCTCTTCCAAACCGCCTTGCGGGCGGCGGTAAATCGGTCCGCGGGGGTACGAACTCCGAGATGGCGCCACTTCTGAGCGAATTTACTGGCCCCGGTAACAGTCCATAAGGAGACGATTGCCCAAGCGCCGAGAACCGCCATTGCCGGGGTTGCGTTGAACACGAAACGACCGGCATTCCAGGACATCACCGAAGCGATCAAGACCCATAGACCAAGAATCTGGCGAGAAACCTGATTATGGCGAATTCCCTGCCAGATTCCAACCATTCCCGCACCGAGTGCGAAGAGAAATACAATCGGCCCGAAAGATGCAAACAACATTCCTCTGCTCGGTGCCTGTGCTTCGGCGATAGTGCCGAAAATCTTGTTCTTGGTAAAGTAGAATCCACCCGTGGTCAATACATCCCAGCCGTTGTAAATGCCGGCAAATTGAAGAATCCACAGAGTGCCGAAAATCAAAACCCCGGTGCCGAATGCTGTCAGTAACACCAGCAACCATGGTTTGTCTCGTGAACATACCGCCAAGATGCCCAGAGCCAGGGTGAATCCGATGATGTATAACAGGGGTTGCATACCGGAAGCATCCCAAATCAAGTCCAACTGGAAATGTCCATAGACTGGAAGCGGCAAGACGAACGTGATCAATAACATTATCGCGGTAGTCACCGCGAGAATAGTACTATCGCGGCGCTTCAGCAGATTGAGTACGACCTGTGCAGCAAAGGCAAGGAACAGAATACCAGATCCGTAGACGAAACCTTTCCACCCGAGGGCGACTATTCCGATTGAAACCCCTGCCATTACCGCATAGGATATTGCTGCGGGTCGCTTCTTGAAGACCGCAGTCGACGCCTCGACCAAGTATCCCAGCGAGAAATTAGCACCCTTGGTAAGGCGCTCTGAACCGCCGTATTTCACCGACTTCAAATAGAAGTGGAATCCGGTCGAGAGGAATAAGAGTACGAAGGCATCGTGGTCGGCCAGGGCAAATGTACTATGGCTTACATGTCCCGGCATGAAAGCGATTAACCATGCGCCGATGACACCAGCACCCTTACCGAAGTGTTCCTTGGCCATCGCCGCCAGAGGGAAGACGGTCAGGGCTCCATATATTGCTGGTAATGCACATACGCTCCACCATACTGCCTCTCCGGGAGTGGTGCCTATGAACGGGGCGATCAAGAAACCTCCAAGTGCTAATGACCAGGTGAATAATGGTGGTCGGGGATTGATTGCACCAATCGGGTAAGCCCGGTCGGCATCGATGATCAAATGAGCATTGTTGGCAATGATGTAATCGACAGCCCGCTTCATGTACCAAGGGTCGGAACCACCGGTCATATCCCAGCCGCCGGTTCCTGCAGCGTTCATCGCCGGTATGACATTCCATATCACGCGAATAGCCAAACCCATGGTAAATGCGGAAAATATCAGGATAGTAGCCCAATTCTCCGACCACCATCGCCGCGCCGCGCTGGGGTTGTTCAGTTCACGATTACTCCAGTTACCGTACTTCTCGTGGGTGGCGATATAAAAGGTCCCGACAAAGGCGAAGAAGGTCAATCCCAACCAGATGAAGACCCCCCAGGTACCGGTCAAGGCATCGACGGTGTAGTATCCGTGTTCCTGCCACAGTCCAGCGGTATAGAGAATCCAAGCTGAAGAGAGTAACATCGCCCGGGTAAACCAGCGCTCGGCACAGAAAAATGCCACAATCATGGCTAATAGTCCGGTGAAAAATGCCCAGAATAAACCCGCATGGCCATACTTGACCTCATCGATGGTCAATCCGAGGCGAACAAGCTCATCTCCCATGCCGAATTGAATCATGGTGCCGATATGAGCTGCTGCCCATATCGCCAAAGCCAACATCAGAGGCAATACCTGCTTAGATGGCAACATGCCTTCAGACTCAGGTAGATATTGCGCCCAGCGGCCATCTCCAGCCCGGTGCAGGAGGCCACGCTGAGCAATCGCCACGATTCCGCCGATAAGAATCGACGCAAACAGAGTGCTGAAGAAGAGGAAGCCGGTGGCTTCACGATTATTATTGGTGAAATTCTCATCGGTTCCGTCATTGTTGGAATCGAATACTTCCGGCGCCCAGGTATCAGCCATGCCGGCAACTGCGAGAGCGAGCATGAATCCGATGACCGCGAAAGTCAAGATTGTCGAAGACTCAAAGCGGCCGCTATAGTCTAACAGATAGCCACCAAAGGCCAAGATGAATACTAGTAGACCTATGGTCGGACCGGCGACTTGAAGCGCACCCCACGATGCAAAGAGGGCGATAAAGAAGAGCGCTAGAGCGGTCTGATTCTTGGAGAGGGATAGGGAGTCGCCGTCGCGCAGGATGCGGGGAAGGGTGGCCAGAATGGCAGCACCGATGAGCATTGCAAATTCAATGCCCGAAGTTTCATTCATCAATTCGAAGCCAACTGCTTCACTACTTACAAATGCCAGTAGAACGGCTAGGGGGGCAATAAGCCAACCGAGCACGAACGACGGCGATTTTTCCTGTGTGTTTTCGTCTCCCATGAGAGTACCCTCGTCGGTATTCAGTCCAGCCTTAAGGCTGAGGCACGTCGGGCACCTGAGCGCCCTTTTTAGCCGTTGCCCCAAGTCGACAACTAGTTCCCAGTCGCAGCGTAGTCTTTTTCCGCTTCGGAAGTTGGCGATAATTCCACCATATTCTCCATGTCAAAGGGCACGAAAACCGATGTCACGGCGGTAATGAGAACCCTCGAGGGTAATCTCCTCAAGCACTGAATATGCCTGCCGTGCTGCGGTAGCCAGATCTTTTCCAGATCCGGTCGCCGACAATACCCGACCGCCGGTCGATACCAACTTGCCATCCTGCATACCGGTTCCGGCATGGATTACCCAGGCCTCTCCGGTAGATGATAAGCCGCGACCGGTTATTTCACGACCCTTGGCGGGTGGTCCAGGATAACCTTCTGCGGCCAACACCACGGTGAGACAATGACCGGTGGAAAAAGCAGCCTCATAGGTGTCGAGTCTCCCCGCTGCGGCGGCGGCGAGCAGGTGATAGACATCGCTGGAAATCAATGGCATCGTGACCTGACATTCAGGGTCACCGAAACGGACGTTGAATTCAACCACATATGGGTCGCCTTGCGAATCAATCATCAAACCCACATAGAGTACTCCACGGTATGGATTGACTTGGGAACTGAGGCCGATATGCATCGGCCCGACGATTCTTTCCATCACCTTGTCACGAACTTCATCGGTTATCACCGGGGCTGGGCAATATGCTCCCATGCCACCGGTATTCAGACCGACATCACCTTCACCAACCCGCTTGTGGTCCTGGCTCGGCGGCAGGCATATCGCCGCGCTTTCATCCATTATCACCAGCATGCTCGCCTCTTCACCGGGAAGAAAATCCTCGAGTAGTACCTTACCGTCGCTGGCGATTGACTGCGAGATGAATTCTTTGGCCTCATCCCGGTCGGAGGTGACGACCACCCCTTTTCCACCGGCGAGAACATCACGCTTGATGACCCATGGGTTGCCGGAAAAATCATCGAGCGCGGCATCGAAGTCGCTCGACTGGTCGAGAACGTGAAAATCAGCGGTAGGAACACTGAGGTCTCGCATCACTTCCTTGGCCCGCAACTTGCTACCCTCGAGCATGGCATTATCGGCATCGGGACCGAAACAGAGAATACCCTCGCCTCGTAATCTGTCGGCCAGTCCGGAAACCAATGGCGCTTCGGGCCCGACCACCACCAAATCAGCTCCGACCTTCTTCGCAAGTTTGACCTGCGCCTCGACATTGCTGGCTGTGACGGCATGATTAGTCGCTATCAGCGCAGTACCAGCATTGCCTGGGGCGACGTGTACTGCGGCGACATCAGTACTTTCCAGCAATGATCTCGCCAGCGCATGTTCCCTACCACCCCCGCCTACTATCAAGACGATGGCACCGCCTGCCTTGCTATCGACAACACCGCCGGAGTTACTCATTGACCTCTTGGCGAGGGGTAGGCAAATGAGGGTTTCCGAGGGGGGTCATCGAACACACACTCAGTATCTGGTCACCGAGTTGACTGAGGAGGCACAGAGACAGGTCAGAGTTGCACCATCAATCTGGTGCAAGGTGGATAGGGGATGAAGAGGAGAAATGTCGACGGTGCATTCAAATGCCGATTATGACAGGCTTGAGCATGGCAATGGAAGAGGTCGGTTTTCCGATTCTGGTGCTAACTGTTCTATGGCTATATCTTCCCGGATATCTGGTCAACACCTGGGCGATGATGTGGGGAAAGTGGCTACCAAAGACCGGATATGGTCCTTGGCCGATAGATGGTGGGAGAATGCATAGCGATGGCAACAGGATTCTTGGTGATGGCAAGACTTGGAATGGCCTTATCGGTGGCTCTCTGACCAGCGGACTCTTGGCTATCCTCCAAGTTCATCTTAGCCGGGGAAACTATACTGATTCTGCACCCTTCATCGACTTGTTATTCGTGGTTCCCGATTCTGCATGGTATTCCATCGGCGGCTGGGCCGGTACCGCATTCATCGTCGGGACCTTGCTCGGCTTCACCAGTCTAGTCGGTGATTCAACCGGTTCTTTCATCAAACGGCGAAGAGGACTGAAGCGTGAAGGAGATATCAGCAGTAAATCACCGCTCTTGGACACCTTGCCTTTCGCTATATTCACCTTCGCCGGAGGTCTTTTGCTCCTGCCGGGGGCGGTGCACTCGGATGCCACCCTGATTCCGGCGATGCTCGGGCTACTCATCCTAACGCCGATCATTCATCGGGTTTTCAATTTAATCGGTTTCAAATTGGGTTGGAAGGAAGTCCCATACTGATGCCGGCAAGCGCATCCTTGAAGGGCTGCACGCATCAACCACCATTCATGCGCCGAGGGCTTACTATACTCACCGCCATCCTTCTGATAATGGGGACTTCGGCCCTCAATACACCCTCATTACAACCACTCGATCACTCCAGCGCCCCCCCTGACAATGGCGATTCCAGCATTATCAGCAGTGATGAGACTTGGACTGGTCCGTTGACTCTTGACGGCTCGGTAATCATCAACGGAGGGGCGACCCTGACAATTCAAGGGGATATCACCATCGCCAAAGGTAGTTCAATCTCAGTCGAGAATGGCTCTCTTGAGGTCGGTGAATCCGCGGCGATGAACTCTGAATCATCCGAACAGAGCATGCGGGTGAATTTTCAGGATGGGAGGATAAATGTCCCCTTGGATGAATACGGAAACAATTCGATAACCTTCTACTTCTCCACCGATGTGACTGGATATGGCCCTACCTTTGATAATGGCCAGAACCTGAGTTTCATCGCCTCTGGCACCTCACAATCCATCTACTACAATTCCACCGGCGAGAATAGTACCTGGATTGAAATCATCCACCAACCTTTCGGTGCCACCACAATCGATTCGATAATAGTCGAAGGCCCAAGTGGCTCACTGCAGCCATATTTCCCAAGTGAACTAGAATCCGAGGGGCTGTATTATTGCTGTGAACACCAATGGTCGTTGTCGGTAGCCGACGGTGGAAATGCCAACTTCGGCGAGGATGTGGAAATCACCGGCGCCGACATAACCGTAGCTGGAGAAATGCACTTCGATGGTGCTCTGGTCGACAGAAGCGGACCTAGAGTTGTGAACGATGGAACACTCACTGTTGTGAATTCAACCATTAGCAGAAGTTTTGACGATGAGGATATTCGAGCGACCATCGGTAGCACTGTCGAGTGGGAAAATTCACAGGGTACCGGGGGATTTGTCGACCGGTGGACTAAGTTGATGGGGGCGCAGACAATCCAGACCCCGGTGGCGGGAATCGGACTATTGGCTGTCAATCTGGGCTGGCATGGGATTTCCAAGAGTGGCACCAGTGATGATGGTGGATTGTGGGTTCTTCAGATTCCTGAGCGAATCGTCGCGTTAGAGAATTCTTATGGGGCCTTGTGGTCTGAAGATGCGCATGTCGAAGCGTTCTATAATTCGGCTTGGGGTAATTTTACCTCAAACACTACCTTGAATACCGACTCCAATGTTATGATAACCCTCAACTTGCCTATACTCAGCGTAGATTCGGTAGTGGTTGATAAGCGTGAATTATCGGTCAACTCGCCTCTTGAAGTAACCGCTACTGTGAGTAATTCCGGAGTTGTCGGCGCCTTGGACATCTCTTTGGATTGCACATTGGAAAACGGTAGCGATGCTAGGCTTTCACCAGCCTATCCACAACTTGAGGTCGTTGCAGGTGGAAGCGAGTCGGTGACTTTCACCTGGCGCAGTTCAGCGGAAGGGGAGAAATCCCTCAACTGTATCATCGTTGCACCAGTGGGCTGGATTGGACCGGTCGAAGCAAGTGGAGGTGCCTCAACTGAAGTCGTCACCTGGCAGGGTCTGGTCGATACCGAAGATGATGCCGGAATGATTATTGCAATTTTCGTGGCGATGGGGATCGGAATCGTTTTGGCGGTGGTTCTGGCAATGCGCCAATATCGAGAACAGTTGGAGGCTGAGAGTGAGGACGAAGATTCAGATGATGTCGATGGTGAAAGAAGAGGACTTGATGATGTCGAAGACGAATTGAACACCATACAGTTGAATGTTATTTCCGAGCCAAAGGAAAAAGAGGCTTAACACTCTATCGCCGGTTTGTAAGCCCCGGGGCGGTCTTCACCCTCGTTATATTCCCAAAAGAATTCAAAGGCAGCATTATCATCAACGAGGATATTCTCTCCTAGAGATGAAGGCCATACCTCATGCGTGACCACTACTTCCATCGTGTAGCAGCCATCGCCTTGGTAGAAATCATCCCTGTCGAGGTAGGAAACATCAATCCCCCCCATAGTACCTGTTGTGGTCCCATCTAGTGTAACCCACCCGGAAGATATATCTCCTGTTCCACCTGGCCAAGTTGCAATATCCCCGTCAACGGAGACTACTGCGCTAGACCACACCACCACTCCTGCGTAGGTGATATTGATACTGAATGAATAATCGCTTACAACAGGGTTGATGAGTGAAGAATAGCGGTTAGTATCACCACCCGTCTCTCGCGTCATTGAAGGGTGTAGCAAACCGAGATTTGCGCTTAGGATTACACCGAGGTGGTCCTTTGTGCCAGTGTCGTCATTATATTCTGAAACCGTGTAAAGTTCCCCTCCTGCATTTTCCACAAGACGGGTCATCAATGAATTGGGAATTGCAGATTCGTCTGAGGTTCCTCCTGCGTTGGCGGTAATGGTGTATGAATGCACTTCATTCCCTGAGCCATCGAGTGCATTTCCTTGATAAAATTCCGAAAACGAAACTTCTATTCGCTTCTTTCCCGATGTGGCGACTACCGATGAGTTCCATACTTCAGTTCCATCATATTCCACTCCAACTTCAATCTCATCACCTATCGAAGTGTAAATATAAAATTCTAGTTGGTCGTTATCCTCATCAATTTCGATTTCACTGATAGCAAGGTTTCCGATGGCAGTGAAATCGAAAGCTGCCAAGTACGGAACCGCTCCAAGCAATAGCCATACAACTCCAAACGCGATGAATTTATCACTGGAAAAACTGCCTTTCCAAGTTTTCATCCCATAGGTGAATAAGGCATATGAGGTTAAGAATATTGGCACTACAATTATTCCGGGAACGACCCGTAAATTGTACAAACCGTACATTGACACAAACAAGAGAATAATTCCAATGCCAGAAAGCATTGGACTCCCCACCTCGACAGGGGGTTGCTTTTCTTTAGGTAACGATGGAGTGGCAATTTCTGTAGATTCAGCTTGGGACAGCAAACCCCCTTTTGCATCTGTTTCAGGAGTCGGCTCCTGCATCGCATTATCTTCAGAGTTGGTTTCGGTCAATTTCTCTGATGCCTTATCCAATAACCCAGCCATGTCCAAACCTCTTACACCTAAGTCCTAGGCTTGCGTGGTTATGAACCCAACCCCTTCACGGAAAGTGGACATCATCATTACCCCGTGACCAGAGGAAACGCGATTCATCGGTTGCTGGGCTATTCTTCAGACTGGTCGTCTTCGAACCTTCTGAATCCGACCGCAGCGGCTAATGCTAGCATTGAAAGGGTGGGAATCATCTGGAACCCGGGCAGATAGATTCCGCGAACATAAATCGTGATTTGCTGCGCTTCTGAATTACACTGGCCCTCGATGCGGCAGGAGAAATCGCTGGTGGCTTGGAATTCAAGTTGGAAGTACTTGTCAGTCCATCCCTGATTCTTCGGAGTTCGAACCAGAACCCGAACCTTTTCGGGGGGGTCGCCAGCCATGATTTCAGTACTCACCAAGGGCAACTGGATCTGGAAGCCGGCCTCGTCGAGTTTTGCCATCGAGGCCTCGGTGACTTCGACTTTGAACTTGTCCAGAGCGTTCCCTTGATTATCGACCTTGAACACATAGGTGTGGTCGATGTATGGGCGCATCTGCGAGAATGGTTCTTCGGCCTCAACCTGAAGTCGGCTGAACTGCTCGATGACGACAATGATCGCCACAGTCTTTGGAACTGGGGTCGGGTTGGCAACACCGTTTGCCGCGGTGACGGTGGCTGTTACCGTCAACTGGTGATCGCCTTCTGCCTCTCGGAGTTGCCCGCGTACTGTCACATCGAAGTCGATGGTACCCAACGGGGGTACGGTGAGTGAACCTGGGGCGGCATATCCAAGCCCATCCGACTGCACCGTGATCTGAACATCCTCGGCGTAATTTGTCGGATTGGTGGCGGTACAACCGGTGAAGCCGATCCTCGAGGAACCAGGCGACACGTCGATGAGGATATTCGAAGGCGAGCATTGTAAGTCGATATTGGGGTTTGGTGAACCCTGGGCAGCGGCGGGAACCGCTACCGCCACCATTCCAAGTACATACATTGCCAAAATCACTAAACTTAATCGCGCGGCCTTCATTACCAACTCACCTGTGGTGTTCCCTACCTTCCAGCACTCATAACGCTTATGGGAATAGGGACCTGTACTTTACATTCAAGCAATCTAATCCGGTAATGCGGAATTGCAATACAGAGATGGTGGGCCCGGCCGGATTTGAACCAGCGACCACTCGGTTATGAGCCGAGGACTCTAACCAGACTAAGCTACGGGCCCCAGAGAGGTGGATACGGTTCTAGTTGATAACGAAATATGTGGTGGATTCAGAATTCGCCCAGGCGCGCCTGCTTCGGTTTTATCAGCGCCCGAGCCGCAGCCTCACATTCATCGCGGACCTCGGCGGGCACGAAAATCAATACCCGCTCGGTCGGTTGGGTCAATGACCGCACCAGTTCCGAGACCTCAGACATATCTCGCCCATCCTCAAGCCGGATACCCTCGACATAGGGTTTGTATCCAGACTTGGAAATCGTCGCTTGAATCAGGTCGCGAGATTCATCGTAGCCAGCCGAAGATACTATTTCGCAGATAGTATCTGTAACTTTGTCAACCATCTCAAGCGATAACTCGTCGATACGTAGAGATTTGTGAAATCCTCGCCGCGACAGGAGTCGCTTCGCATCTTCGGATAAATGCTGGTCGTCGTGCGCCGCCCAATCCGGCAGGGCGACCAAGATGTGCGAGTCGGTCAAGCCGACATATTCGGCCGCGGTCAGAGATTTATTACACAACATGTTATTCAATTCTCGACTCAACTGCAACTTCCCT